>JAMOLY010000034.1 GCA_027068835.1 Thiomicrorhabdus sp.
GCAATCATTTTTCCGTTATCCATGACCATGAGGCGATCAACAAGTTGCAGTAAGCTCATTTTATGAGTGACTAATAGTGTGGTGCTGTTGAGCGTTCCTGTTTTGAGGCGGTCGATCATGATTTGTTCTGTTTTTGCATCCATGGCATTGGTCGGTTCATCAAACATATAGATGGAAGACTCGAGTAATAAGGCTCGAGCAACGGCAATACTTTGTCGTTGTCCGCCAGAGAGGGATTTCCCCCCTTCATTGATTTTTAAGCTGTACCCTGAAGGGTGCTGCTTTATAAAGTCATCGACTCCTGCGAGTTTAGCGGCTTTTAAAATGATACTGTCATCAATGTAGGGTGCTTTATAAGAGATGTTGTCACGTACATCGCCACTAAACAGAGTCACGTCTTGCGGAACATAGTTTATATTTCGTCTTAGTTCGGCGGGGTCCAGTTGTGAGATGTCAATGCCATCAATTAAAATCGCGCCTTCATCAACACGATAAAACCCTAAAATAAGCTTTTCAATGGTTGATTTTCCTGAACCAATGCGTCCAATAATGGCGACGCTCTCTCCTGGTTCAATAATAAAACTGACTTGATGAAGCGCCTGTTTTGTCTCACCTGGGTAGGTAAAGCTTACGTTGTTAAATTCAATGCGCCCTTCAATGAGTGGGTGCTGGATAAAACGTTTATTGGCTGGTCTTTCCACTTCTTTTACCATGAGCTCGTTTAAAGAGTTAAACGCTGTTTTTGTTTGAGAATAGGTGGTGGCTAAATTAGCAAATTGTCCCATTGGACCAATGGCTCTTTGGCTAATCATGACGGTTGCAATAAGTCCCCCCATGGTTAAATCGCCTTTGGTAATAAAATAGACACCAGTAAGAACAATGACAACGGTGCTGATTTGTTGCATAAACCCTGTCATTCTTCCAATGGAGCTTTGCAGCATTTTAGAGCGCAAGCTGGTTTGTGCAATCTCTCCAATGGCTTGCTCCCATTTCCATTGAGAACGTGCTTCAATACCCATAGATTTAATGGTTTCCATTGCGGTTAGGGTTTCGATAAGCACTGCATTTTTTTGGCTATTGGCTTCATAAGTCGCTTCAATACTGCGTTGAATGGGGCCTTTGAATAGGATGCTGTAGAGCAAAATAATAAGAATGATGGAGATGGGAATTAAAACAATGAGGCCAGCGATATAAAAAATAACCAGTAAAAAAATAATGGTAAAAGGAAGGTCTACTAATGAGGCAATAGTACCCGAGGTGAAAAAGTTTCGGATACTATCAAATTCTCGAAGTGTGTTTGCAAAAGCGCCAATGGAGCCGTTTCGGTTGGCCATGGTGAGACCTAGCGTTTGTTCAAAAATTTTACCAGACATAATGACATCACTTTTTTTCCCTGCGACCTCAAGAAAGTAAGAGCGTAAATACTTTAGTAAAACATCAAATAAATAGATAACACTGACGCCTATCGCAAGTACCCACAAAGATTCAATGGCATTGTTGGGCACAATTCTATCGTAAACATTCATAACAAAAAGAGGTGTGGCGAGTACGAATATATTGATGACAATGGAGGCAATCAATACATCTCGATAAATAGACTTTGATGACCATAATGTCCCCCAAAACCAATGCCCATCTTGAAAGCCAAGTATATTTTCTGTTTTTTTATCGTGGCGCATTTTTATGGTTAGGTAAATGGTATACCCCGTGTAGTCCTCCTCAAGCTTTGTAAGGTCAATATTAATGGCCCCCTCTTTGGCTTCAGGTAAAATAATTCTGGCTTTGCCTGCTTCTAGGTCTATGTGTTCTAAAATACAGGCTTGATTGTTTTTTAAAATCAGAATGCAAGGAAGTACTAAGTTCGAAATGTTTTGAAGTGGCCTCTCTTTAAAGCTGGCAATTAAATTAGCGCGTTCTGCCGCGCGTATAAAAATATCTGGAGGTACACGACTATTCTCAATGGGAAGACCTGCAATTAAGGCTTCTTTGGAGAAAGGTTGACGGTTTAATTTCGTGTAGATAACTAAGCAGTCAAGTAAGGGGCTATGAAGCTCCGTATGTATGGCCTGTTGAGAGGGAGAATTTTTTTGATTGTTTTTTGAGGCATCATTCGTTAAATTGGGGTTCATGGTATCTGTCGGTTGCGTTAAAATTTCGTTTTTTATGGGTTCCATATCGCCTGTCATCTTAAATGTAATGCTGTTGTCCTGCAAGGGATCCTTAACCCGAATCGCCAGATAGAAAATACGTTTATAGCACAAGCCCTTGACGCACCTAGTAAACTCAAAAAGAATGCATCACCAATAAGGTGACATTGTTCTTTTTGAGTTCACTATGCACATCAATTGCTTGCACTCTAATTCGCATTTCTATTTGGAGATTCGGGTTTAAAAGTGCGTTTTTAAAGTTTTGTTTCGTGTGTTAAAGCTGTGGGAGCGCCGTAGTAGTAACCTTGAAAATATTTAATGCCTAGGTCAGAAAATATTTTTTGTTGTGGTTTATTTTCAATCGAGGTGGCAATAATTTTAATGTCCAAGCTGTTGGCCAGTCCACACAGGCTTTCAATATAGCTTTTTGTCTGTTCGTCATCGATAATGGATTTACTAAATGAAGGGTCTAGTTTGACGTAGTCTGGTTGTACCGTTTGAAGGTAGCTCATGTTAGTTAGCCCACTTCCAAAATGATCGATGCCAAAGCCTACGCCAAGTTTTTTTAGCTCGGAGATAAGAGGCCATGCGGTACCTTTTTCTTCAAAAATTAATCTTTCAGAGAGTTCAAAAGAGATGTTTGACACAATGTTTTTGGCTCCTGTTAATGTTTTGATGAACCAGTTTTTGAAAAGTGCATTTTCTAAGACCGATTTGGATAAGTTGATGGCAATAGCGTTACGTGGCGATTGCAACTGTAAAAAGTGTATAGCAGATTTGATCACAAATTTATCAATTTCTTCGATTCGATTAAGCTGTTCGATGAAAGGCATAAAGTACCCTGCGGATCGGATAATTCCATCAACATCGGTTAAACGAATTAAAATTTCTTGATCATGAATTTCACGATTTTTATTGTAAGAGCTTTGCTGAAACAATAAAAATCGCTCTTCAAAAAAGGCTTGATCCAGCTTTTTTTCCCATAAGGTATGAGATACTTGCTTGGCTTCATCTGTTTTATAGCAGTACACTTGATTTTGGCCTAGCTGGTTTGCTTGAGTGATTGCAAAATCAAGCTTAGCGAGCAGTGCACTGCGTGTTTGCCCAGGTTCATAGCAAATATAAGCGATGGAAACGCTGGTTTTTGCCGCTTTAGCGGATAAGGATTTTAGGATATTTGGAATGTTTTCAGCTATATTTTCGGCTTGTGGTTTCACTTGTTCTGGATCTGTAATGGGCAACACGGCAACAAGCTCTGCGCCGTTTAATCGGGCAAAAATACTGTTACGGTGATGTAAGTTAACCTGCAATGATTCCGACAATGATTTTATAAATTTATTGCCAGTA
>JAMOLY010000035.1 GCA_027068835.1 Thiomicrorhabdus sp.
TGTCTGTGTTTTTTGAATAATGTGATGAATGCGGTCTTTAGCCATATTAGCTTCTGTCCCAAGTTTAATCAGGTGCTCAACGGTTGGATTACGTCCTTCCCCCATGACCATGGTACTTTGTTCTCCACGCGGCCCCGATGAAAAGGTTAAATCATAGGCGGGTGATAGTTTCCACTCGCCAGTATTATCCATCAAAAAGCTAAAATTCTTAGCATGGTCATCACGATTATGTACCAACACATTAAACACCGCCAACCGATACATTTTTTCAACCTCTCGCACATCACGCGTTAACATGCTCGTAAGTGCCATTAAATCTTCATAATCAAGTGATGGCGTACGAAAATCCGAATGCAGTAATCCACACGCTGTATGCATATGATAGCGCTTGTTATTCTCTCGATCAAAACGCTTAACCGCAAAATAGCCCGCGCCTTTTTGTGCTGCAAACAGATGAACATCTGGCATGTGAATACCCGCTTCAATCGCCATCAGAGCATATACATACTCTATCGCTCCCGCATCTAAACCGTCTTGGCTATTGGCAAATTTAACCATCCACGGAGCATATCCATCAAGCCATTTATTGACACCATGCACAATATGTTCACGCGTTTGATCAACACCAATAAGCGCCTTAGGACGCGCACCTGCTGAAGAACCATTTAAAGTAAGCAGCGCTTGTAACACTTCATCAGATGTACCGTCTAATACATCTTTTGCTTGCTCTGCAAGATGCTCTAAGTTTAGCGCTTCTTGTCTCTCATCAACACTGTAATCAGGTTCAAAAACCAGTGCGCCCATGCCCTGTAATCCAATATACGCCAAACGATCTAAAGGCGTAACCTCCGCTGGCATAATGCCTTGTGTGCGAGCAAAACGATCAAACAACAAGCGCCCCCAGCCATCCGGTAAGCTGTCATTAAACACACCAGGCAATCCCTCAAATAAATTAAAATCAAAACGAAAAACACCTGATTGTAAGGGTAAATTTAAAGGCGATATTTCCATTCCATAATCAATAAATGCACGATCGTATTCAAAGTAAATGGTTCGCTCACGTATCGCCAATCGTCCAACGGGCATGGTACTACCACCAAAATTGATTCCAACTTTCACCTCTCTTACCGATGACATCTGGCTCATTTTCGCTTGCCTCTTTTACGCGTGATTGTATCGCTACTTTCAAGAACGTCATCAATGGAAAAAAAATCTGTTTTTTGGATTTCTGTTGCCTTTAAAATCTTTTCTAGCCCGCCAAGTACCATTTGAAGCTTTAGATAGGACTCAAGCGAGATGACCCCTTTTTGCTCAAACTTACGAAGCGTCGGCAATGCAACGCCTGAGCGTTCCGCCAAGCCCACTTGCGTTAGCTCCATCTGCAATCGGCGCATACGGACGTTTTCAGCCAATCTATCCTGAGCTTTGGACGGTGTTACAAGTGATACCATAGTGACACCAAACCTAAATTAATTCAATTAATTAATATTATAGTATCATTTAATACAAAGATAAAGTAAGTATAGAAGCTTCTCTGATAAGGGAGGGGGATTTTAAGCTCTACTTTCTGCAACAACAAACGCCACGGTGTGATGCTTTTCGTCGCTGACGCTGATCGCCCAATCGGTGATGCCTAGCTCATTGGCTTTTTTGAGGGTTGCGCCCTCTAACAGAAGTATCGGTTGCCCTGTTGGTTTATGACCTATGGTCATCTCTTTAAAGCATACACCTTGCGCCATTCCCGTTCCCAATGCTTTGGAAACGGCTTCTTTCAGCGCCCAGCGTTTGGCTAAAAATCGTTCTGGGTAGTGCTGTTGCGCCAGCTCCAACTGCTCGCTTTGAGAGAGCACCCGTTTTACAAATGCCTCCCCTTGCCTGTCGTACACCTTGGCAATGCGCTCTACGTCTACAATGTCCGTTCCTACACCTACAATCACCGTTATGCCGATTCTAATCTAGGTACGCTTGCTGACGCGCTTCGACCATTAAGCGTTTCATTTCTCGTGTGGCTTCTGGCAGGCCTGAAAAAATAGCTTGTGCGATAATGGCATGGCCAATGTTCAGCTCTTCAATCCCTTTAATGGCGGCAATGGCTTGCACATTATGATAGTGCAAACCGTGCCCTGCGTTTACCACCAACCCTAAACGAGTTGCGTATTCGGTGGCGTGGCGAATGCGGTCTAATTCGGCCTCTACCTCTGCGGGCTTGGTCAGCTCGGCATAGGTTCCCGTGTGCAATTCAATCACGGGCGCCCCCACCTCTTTTGCAGACTCAATTTGCTTTTCGTCAGGATCAATAAACAACGACACTCGACACTCAGCTTGTGCTAATCGAGCACACACTTCAGTTAAGTAAGGCATTTGCCCTGCCACATCCAATCCGCCTTCGGTGGTTAACTCTTCGCGTTTTTCAGGCACTAGACAAACGTCTTCAGGTTTATAAGCACACGCGATTTGCACCATCTCTTCAGTGGCCGCCATCTCTAAGTTTACTTTGGTTTGGCGCACCGCCATAATGCGTGCAACGTCTTCGTCTTGAATGTGACGACGATCTTCACGCAAATGAAGCGTAATGCTGTCTGCCCCAGCCATTTCTGCGTCTAGCGCGGCTTTAATAGGATCTGGGTAGCGTGTACCACGCGCTTGTCTTAAGGTGGCGACGTGGTCGATGTTTAGCCCTAAATAAATGGGATTCATAAATGCGTTTCCTTTTTAATCCCCTCTTTGTAGAAGGGGGGGGATATTTTTTTTAATTGCGTTTAAAGCGCCCAAATAACTGTCGAGTCATCATGGGTTTTGTGCCTAAATAGGGGGTTAATACCGCTCTTAACAGCTGTTTTAATTGCGGCAAAGACGCTTCACAGTAACGCTGTTCTGCCAATGCCAATAAGCTCCGTCCGCTAATCAAAACTCCTGTTGCCAAACCATCTTGTTCAACACTCACCGCCCCGCTTTCAGGGTAAAAGTAGTAGTTGATCTCTGGGTTAATTGGCTGTTGTGCCATATCTTCATCGCACACCACGCCCTGCCCAAGTTCATTTAACAAATGGTATTCAAACAGCCGTAGCGCCCACGCTTGTTCATTGCGCGTTTTGGCCGCCAATAACTGGTATAAGGTTTGTTGATACTGTTCAAACAACGGTTCGGCCGCCACGTGTGAAAACAACAAACGGTACAGCAGTTCATTCAAATATAAGCCACAAATACTTGCCTCTCCCGCTAAAGGAAAGTAAAGGCTGGCACGTTCAAATTGATGAATTGAGACAAGATCAGACGCTTTATTGGCTCGTTCTCGCCACTGCAATGTCAGCAGTTGAAACGGTTGCAGTAACGCAGATTTTTGTGAGGCAGTTTTTCTCCCCCCCCTTACACCACGAATAATGCCGTTAAATTTACCATAATGGGGTGAAAAAAAGGTCACTAACGCACTGGTTTCTCGGTAAGCTCTGCTGTGCAACACAAAGGCGGGTTGCTCAATCTCCATCGTACTGGCGATTAACTGCTGTAGTTATCGTCATAGCCTAAGCTGGCTAAGGCACGTGCATCATCCGACCAGTTGGCTTTGACTTTTACCCACAGTTCCAAATGCACACGACCATCCAGTAAGGTAATCAAATCTTTACGCGCTTGCGTGCCCATCTCTTTAATGAGTGCGCCTTTTTTGCCAATGACAATTTGCTTTTGCCCTTTGCGTTCGACCAAAATAAGCGCGTTAATAAACCAACGCCCTTCCGCTTCGTCAAACTTAAACTGTTCAATTTCAACCGTTGCGCCATAAGGAACTTCTTCGCCCAAAGTTCTCATGAGTTTTTCGCGAATGATTTCGGAGGTTAAAAAACGTTGTGAACGATCCGTTATGTACTCTTCCGGAAAAATTTTCTCTTGGCGGGGTAGGTATTTAAGCACCTCTTTTTTAATCAAGTCCAAGCCACTTTTTTTATAGGCGGAGATGGGAATGAGCGTATCCATTTGGACGTTTTCACCCACGATTTGCAAAAACGGAAACAGGTCTTCTTTATTTTTGTAGTTGTCGATTTTATTCATTAACACCACCACTGGGGTTTCAATGCCTTCCAGCTTTTTGGCGACGGCTTCGTCTTCTCTATTCCAACGCCCTGCTTCGACCACAAACAGAATCACATCCACATCGGCAAACGCACTGTTGGCGGTTCGGTTCATGTAATCGTTAATGGATTTCTCCCCCCCTAGGTGCATTCCGGGGGTGTCTACGTAAATAATTTGATGCTGATCGGTGGTGTAAATTCCGTGAATACGGTGGCGTGTGGTTTGAGGTTTGTGCGAGGTAATGCTGAGTTTTTGCCCCAACAACTCGTTCATAATGGTGGATTTACCCACATTTGGACGACCAATGACCGCGGCAAAACCCGTTTGATAGTCGGTTTTTGGCTCAGAAGCGGAATCATTGCCGCCCGCTAAAATGGCTTCTAAATCTAATTTCTTACTCACGGTAATTCCTTTTATCTCTTAAACAGAAGTGTAACCACACAGCTAGCTTAGTGGTTACACTTCGCCAAGTGCTTTAAGCGCCAACTCGGCGGCTTTCTGTTCTGCTTTTCTGCGATTAGATGCCGTAGCTTCAAACTTAGTATTAAGCTTTTCAACAAAACACGATACCGTAAACGACTGTGCATGTGCCGCGCCATTAACCGTAATAATGCTGTACTCAGGCAAGGGTTCATTCCGAGATTGCAGCCACTCTTGCAGTCGTGTTTTTGGGTCTTTACCAATGTTTTTAGGGTCAAGCACTTCCAGACGTTTGTGGTACAAACGTGTCACTAATGCTCGGCACGCATCTAAGCCCGCATCTTCGTAAACCGATGCAATAATGGCTTCAACCGCATCGGCAATGATAGAGTCTCGTCGAAAGCCACCACTTTTTAATTCGCCGGGCCCTAATACAAGGTAATCACTTAAGTTATATTCACGCCCAATCAATGCCAAGGTATCGCCTTTTACTAAGTGTGCGCGTACTCGGCTCATGTCGCCTTCTGGCAGGTTGTTAAACTGGTGAAACAATACATCGGCAATCATAAAATTAACCAAGCTATCCCCTAAAAACTCCAACCGTTCATTGTTTTTAGCACCCATACTACGGTGCGTTAACGCATGTTGTAACAGACTAATGGATTGGTATTGATGCCCTAATTTTTTAGACAACAACCCCAATTTAGCCAAGCGTTCAACAGAGAGTTTTCCTGGTTTTTTAGCCATGTTACTCAATACCTTTTCCGATACGGTTAAAATGAACGCCATTATCCCAGTTCATCCAAATACCAAACGCTTGACCTTTTAAGTTCTTCTCTGGCACAAAGCCCCAAAAACGACTGTCGTTACTGTGATCTCGATTATCACCCATTACAAAATAGTGGCCTTCGGGAACGGTAACGGTAGGCATGTTTATGGCTCTTTTATCCGTATCTAATAAAATCTGATGCCAACGATCTTTCGTAAAAGACTCTTTTAGCATTGAAGCTCCGTTCATCACACTGCCAGAATCGGTACCTAAATATTTACCGATTAACTCTGTTTTAACTCTTTCACCGTTAATAAATAAGGTGCGATC
Organism: Thiomicrorhabdus sp.; assembly: GCA_027068835.1. Lineage (GTDB taxonomy): Bacteria > Pseudomonadota > Gammaproteobacteria > Thiomicrospirales > Thiomicrospiraceae > Thiomicrorhabdus. The sequence goes on from JAMOLY010000035.1 coordinate 5,585, forward strand.
AATGTAGGTAATTTCATCGCCCGGAATTCCTACCACACGCTTAATGTAGTCTATTTTAGGGTCATCAGGAAATTTAAACACCACCACATCACCACGCTCAGGCGTACTGACTGGAATAATCGTGGTTTGAATTACGGGCAGTTTTACACCATAAGCAAACTTATTGACTACAATAAAATCGCCGATTTGCAGCGTTGGATACATGGAAGCCGAAGGAATTTTAAACGGTTCAATAATAAAAGAACGCAACACCAAGACAATCAAAAAGATTGGAAATAATGAGCGGGCATACTCAACAATAATCGGCTCTTTGGTCGCCACCACCGCTTTTAAACGTTTAGGGCGCCAAATAATTCGATCCACATACGCGATTACGCCACTTACCGCAGTCACAATAACTAAAATCAACTCAAAACTCATGACTACTCTCCCGTATCCAAAATCGCCAAAAAGGCTTCTTGTGGCAGCTCAACATTCCCGACGGATTTCATACGTTTCTTCCCTTCTTTTTGCTTTTGCAATAATTTTTTCTTACGTGATACATCGCCACCATAACACTTAGCGGTTACATTTTTACGCAATGCTTTTATATTAGAACGTCCAATAATCTTGGCACCAATCGCCGCTTGAATCGCCACATCAAACATCTGACGAGGAATGACCTCTTTTAATTTCTCAACGATGACCTTACCGCGCTGTGCCGCAAAATCACGATGCACAATCACGCCCAGTGCATCCACTTTTTCGCCATTGATTAAAAAGTCCATGCGCACCAAGTTATCCGTTTGAAAACGTCTAAATTCATAATCCATCGAGGCATAACCACGGCTACAGGATTTTAAGCGATCAAAGAAATCCAACACCACCTCATTTAAAGGCAGTTCATACTGAATGGTGACTTGCCCCCCCGAGTACTGCATGTCTTTTTGCACACCGCGTTTTTCAATACACAGCTTCATCACCGACCCTACATATTCATTAGGCACTAAAATACTGGCATGAATAATCGGTTCTCTAATCTCTTCCACCAAGCCCATATCAGGCAGTTCGGATGGGTTATCAATGGTTAAAAGTTCCCCCCCCTTGGTTAGCACCTCGTAAATAACCGTGGGCGCGGTCACAATTAAATCAATATTGTATTCGCGCTCTAAACGCTCTTGCACAATCTCCATATGCAACATACCCAAAAAACCACACCTAAAACCAAAGCCTAACGCCTCAGAGCTTTCTGGCTCAAAATGCAACGCCGCATCGTTTAAACGCAGTTTACGCAACGATTCGCGTAACTCTTCATACTGCACTGAAGAGATGGGAAACAACCCTGCAAAAACACGAGGTTGCACCGCACTAAACCCAGGCAATGCCTCCACATCTTCTCTGGAGGCATCCACCAATGTATCACCAACGGGGGCGCCGTCAATGTCTTTAATACCTGAGATCACATACCCCACTTCACCCGCGTTTAAAGAGTCAGTTGGTGTACGTTTAGGAGTAAATATGCCGACTTCATCCACCGCATAGACTTCTTTAGTGGACATAACTTTCATTTTGGTTTTTTTAGCAATGCGACCGTCCACCACTCTTACCAACGAGACCACACCTAAATAATTATCAAACCAAGAGTCAATAATTAAAGCTTTTAAAGGCGCTTCGGGATCTCCACTAGGGGGGGGGATTTTTGCGACAATTTCTTCTAAGGTCTCTTTAATACCAATTCCTGCTTTGGCACTAGCTCTAACCGCATCTACCGCCTCAACCCCAATAATTTCCTCTATCTCTTCAATCACTCTTTCTGGTTCTGCCGCAGGTAAATCAATTTTATTAAGCACCACCAGCACTTCAAGCCCTTGCTCAATTGCGGTGTAACAGTTGGCAACGGTTTGTGCTTCCACGCCTTGAGAGGCATCCACCACCAACAACGCGCCTTCACACGCGGCAAGCGAGCGAGACACTTCGTACGAAAAATCCACGTGACCGGGAGTATCAATAAAGTTCAACTGATAGGTATGACCGTCATCCGCCTTATAATCTAACGTAACACTTTGCGCCTTAATGGTAATACCGCGCTCTTTTTCAATGTCCATCGTATCCAGCACTTGCGCTTCCATCTCACGATCCGATAACCCGCCACATAAGTGAATAAAGCGATCTGCAATGGTGGATTTACCATGGTCAATATGGGCAATGATAGAGAAATTACGAATAAATTTTAAATTGTCTGACACTGAATGCTCCAAATATTTCCCCCCCCCCCCTCTTTAAATTATTAAATTAGATAGGGGGGGGTAAAAAATACAATCTATAAAAAAAGGGGGCTATTGCCCCCTTATCCTTACCCTATTTATCGAGACTTTTAAAAATCGCGATACAGAGTAAGGTTTGGTTTAAATTTAATGTCGCATATTTTACGCTAATTTCATTCATTTCGCATGGATTAATACCTGATGCACTCGGTAGAAATGGTTAGCCTTAAGAATCAACGCAATATCTGTCTAAACTCACTTACCTTTTTTTATTTTTCACGCTAAAAAATATAAAAAAGCCTGCTATTTAACGGGCTGTTTTATGAAAAGAAAATGAATTTTTATTTATCCAATCCAAACGCTTCGTGCAACGTTTGTACAGCCACTTCAAGGTGCTCTTCGCCGATGACGACCGAAATTTTAATCTCGGTCGTCCCAATCATTTGTATATTAATTTCATTGTCTGCCAAGGTTTTAAACATGGTGCTGGCGATGCCTGCATGGGATTTCATGCCTACTCCTACCATGGAAATTTTAACGATTTCATCGTCCATTAACACTTCACGCGCGCCTAGATGATTGGCGGTGCTTTGTAAAACCGCTTTGGCGGCTTCGGCATCCAAGCGACTCATGGTAAAGGTAAAGTCGGTGGTGCCGTCCACGCCTTGGTTTTGGATAATCATGTCAATATCAATATTGGCATCGGAGATAGGGCCTAAAATTTGATAGGCAACACCAGGCTTGTCTGGCACGCCTAAAATCATCAGTTTGGCTTCATCTCGACTGAATGCAATGCCTGAAATTAATGGTTTTTCCATCTCACTTTCCTTAAAATTTTCTTCCGATGTAATTAATGTCCCCCCCCCCTCTTTTAATGAGGAGAGTACACGCAACGGTACTTTGTATTTACTGGCAAATTCAACCGAACGAATTTGCAACACTTTTGCGCCCAAACTGGCGAGTTCGAGCATTTCATCATAGGTAATTTGATCTAAACGTTTGGCTTGAGGTACTACACGAGGATCAGTGGTATACACGCCGTCCACATCGGTGTAAATTTGACACTCGTCGGCATTCAATGCCGCCGCCAATGCAACCGCGGTGGTATCCGAACCACCACGCCCTAAGGTGCTAATGTCACCTTCGGGGTTCATGCCTTGAAAACCAGCCACAATGACAACTTTTCCCTGTCCCAGTTGGTCAAGTATTTTGGTGCCATCAATGTGTTCAATTCGAGCTTTGGAGTGTACTTTATCGGTCTGGATTGGCACTTGCCAACCCGTGTAAGAGATAGCGGGGTAGCCTTTGGCTTGCAATGCCATGCTTAACAAGGCAATGGTGACTTGTTCGCCTGTGGTTAACAGCACGTCCATTTCACGTTTACAGGGCTGCGCTTGCATCTCATTTGCCATGGCGGTTAACCGGTTGGTTTCACCGCTCATGGCAGACACCGTAACTACGACTTGGTGTCCGTCGTCCACAAATTTGGCCACTTTATTGGCTACATTTTGAATACGCTCGACACTGCCGACCGATGTTCCACCGTATTTTTGAAAAATTAATGCCATAATTTTAAATACTTTTTATACGTTATTTAGAGTAATTCAATATTTCTCCCCCCCCCCTATTTAAACTTAATACATTTAAACATAGGGGGGGGGGAGAATTTTTTTGAACATATTTTATCTTTGCCTGTTACTTAGACTCAACCCAAGCCACCACCGACTCCAATGCCGCCGCCAATTTGCTGGGATCGTTTCCACCCGCTTGCGCTAAATCGGGACGGCCGCCGCCTTTGCCACCCACTTGAGTGGCAACGTGATTCACAAGTTCGCCCGCTTTGTACTGCTTTGTTGCCGATTTACTAACCCCTGCCACAATGCTAATTTTATCGCCATCTACCGCAGACAAGACAATCACCGCAGGTTCCAGTTTATCTTTAAGTTTATCCATGGTATCACGTAACACACCGCTGTCGGCACCCTCCATCTTGACGGCTAAGACATTTACCTCGCCCACTTTCACCGCTTGACTGGCCATGTCGTTGCCTTGCGATACCGCCAGTTTGGATTGCAGTTGTTTCAGCTCTTTTTCAAGCGTTTTGTAATCGCTCACCATTTGGGTGATTTTGCTCTCAATTTGGCTTTTGTCTGTTTTAATCGTTTGTGCAACCAAAGCGAGCGTGTCGTCACTTTGGTAGATGGCATTCCACGCATCCAATCCTGTGACCGCTTCAATTCGACGCACACCTGAGGCGATGCCACTTTCCGATACAATACGGAACGGGCCAATTTCACCCAGTGCATTCACGTGAGTTCCACCGCACAGCTCAATGGAAAAATCGCCCATATCGACCACTCGAACGGTGTCGCCGTATTTTTCGCCAAACAGTGCCATCGCGCCTTTGTCTTTGGCGGTTTCAATGTCCATCTCCGCCATGCCCACTTTGGCATTGGCTAAAATGTGTTGATTCACTAACTGTTCAACTTGACGTAACTGCTCGGTCGAAATCGGTTCAAAATGTGAAAAATCAAAACGTAAACGATCCGACTTAACCAGTGACCCTTTTTGCCCCACATGCGCCCCCAAAATATCACGCAATGCAGCGTGTAAAAGATGGGTGGCGGAATGATTGCGTTCACAGGCACGGCGATTTTCAACATTCACCTTGGCATGAAGCACTTGGTTTACGTTCATCGCCCCCGCCGAGACTACGCCTTGATGCAAAAAGAGCGACCCTTGTTTTTGGGTATCATTTACATGAAAGCTGTTCATGCCTTCGGTTAAACTGCCGCTGTCACCCGCTTGTCCACCCGATTCTGCATAGAATGGGGTGCTGTCTAAAATAATGATGGCTTCTTTACCCTGCTCAACTGATTGCACTGACGCGCCTTCCACAAAAATCGCCAGTATTTTCGCGTCGGCTTCGTCATTGTCGTACCCTACAAACTGCGTTTCAGCATCAAAGGCGATGCGCGCTTGACTGCTTGAGCCAAAATTACTGGCCGAACGTGCGCGTTCACGCTGTGCTTCCATCGCTTGTGCAAAGCCTGATTCGTCAATCGACAATCCTTTTTCACGCGCCACATCGGCGGTTAAATCCAGCGGAAAACCGTAGGTGTCGTACAATTTAAAAGCAACGTCACCATCCACAACTGTTCCATCCATGTCGGCAATGTACGCTTCCAACAGTTTCATGCCGTTCTCTAAGGTCTCAGCAAAACGCTCCTCTTCCAGCTTTAATACACGTTCAACATTGGCTTGTTCTGAGGCCAGTTCAGGATAAGCTTCGCCCATCTGTTCCACTAAGGTGGCAACCAAATTGTAAAAGAATGGATTGGTTTGTCCCAACTTGTAGCCATGACGAATCGCACGGCGAATGATGCGACGCAATACATAGCCTCGCCCTTCATTTGAGGGCAATACGCCATCGGCAATGGTAAAGGCACACGAACGAATGTGATCGGAAATCACGCGTAGGGAGTTGTTGCTCAGGTCTTGCTCACCCGTTAAGTGTGAGGCCTTTTTAATTAAGGCTTGAAACAGATCAATATCATAGTTGTTATGCACGCCCTGCATCACCGCAGCCAAACGCTCTAAGCCCATGCCCGTGTCCACGGAAGGCTTAGGCAAAGGCGTTAAGGTGCCGTCACTGGAACGATCAAACTGCATGAAAACGAGGTTCCAAATTTCAATGTAGCGATCGCCGTCCTCTTCGGGGGTACCCGGTGGGCCGCCTGCAACGTCTTCGCCGTGGTCGTAAAAAATTTCAGAGCATGGGCCACAAGGCCCTGTATCGCCCATCGACCAAAAGTTGTCTTTGGCGCCACAGCGTGAAAAACGTTCAGAGCTGACCTTCATCTCTTTTAGCCAGATATCCGCGGCTTCGTCGTCCTCTTCAAAAACAGTGACCCATAACTTGTCTTCAGGCAAGTTTAAGGTTTTGGTTAAAAACTCCCACGCAAACTCAATCGCTTCTTTTTTAAAGTAATCGCCAAAGCTAAAGTTACCGAGCATTTCAAAAAAAGTGTGGTGACGAGCCGTATACCCTACGTTCTCTAAATCGTTGTGTTTTCCACCCGCGCGAATACAGCGTTGCACACTGGTTGCACGCGTGTAAGCACGAGGTTCTTGGCCTAGAAATGTCTCTTTAAACGGCACCATTCCTGCATTGGTAAACAATAACGTGGGATCATTGGCTGGCACCACAGGACTGGAATGCACGACGGTATGATTTTTTTGAATGTAAAAATCAAGAAATGCTTGTCTGAGTTCTGAGCTCGTCATAATGTTAATAACCTTAAAAATTTATTTCCGAAATGCTTTCCAGATAATTTCTGAAGAAAACCCTCGGCTTTGTAAAAATCGCATACGTTTTGCTTGTTCTTTTTTTTCGGTTGGGTGCTGAACATCCCCGTATTTTTTAAGTAATACGTCTTGCGCTAATGCCAGCCATTCACTGTCGTCCCAATCTAAATACGTCGCAATCAAATCACTTCGATCCGATGCCACGGTTAACTTTTGGCGTATTTTAATGGGGCCACTGCCTTTTGCCGCCCAGTTACGAACCGATTGTTCAATGTAACGCTCGTCACTTTGCCAGTTATTGGCTTGGCAATGCTGCAATACATCGTCCACTACCAAAGCAACAAACCCCGACACTTCTTGATACTCTGCCAACAACTCAGGCGTTTCAGGAAACTTAGTCAACAGTTTAGACTTTAGCTCTTTCGCACCGTGCTCTCGAATGCCCAATAGGTAAACCGCGCGCGATTCAATTTGTTTCTGTAATTTAAATTTATCCCCCCCCTCTTCAAGCAAGGGGGGGGATAAATTTTCAAGCTCATCTGAGACAGAAAACCCGATCTCTTTTAAAAAGTCTTCGGCTTGTTTCAAGGCTTACTTGGTCTTTGCAGAGGTTTCTTTATCGGCAGCAGACTTGTCGGCTTTTTCAGCTTTAGCTGGCATTAAAACGGCTTTGATTTTATCCATCACCTCTTCGGCAACGTCTGGGTTATCCAACAAATATTGGCGCACATTGTCTTTACCTTGCCCAATCTTTTTACCGTCATAAGCGTACCAAGAACCCGACTTTTCAATAAAGCCCTCTTTTACACCTAAATCAATGATTTCACCTTCACGTGAAATGCCTTGACCATACAAAATATCAAACTGAACTTGTTTAAAAGGTGGTGCAACTTTGTTTTTAACCACTTTCACGCGGGTCTCATTCCCCAAGATTTCGTCGCCTTTTTTAATGGCACCAATACGACGAATATCCAAACGCACGGAGGCATAAAACTTAAGTGCATTTCCGCCCGTGGTGGTTTCTGGGTTTCCAAACATCACCCCAATTTTCATACGCAATTGGTTGATAAAAATCACCAACGTATTGGTGCGTTTAATATTAGAAGTTAATTTACGCAACGCCTGCGACATTAATCGCGCTTGAAGTCCCATATGAGAGTCGCCCATATCGCCTTCAATTTCCGCTTTAGGCGTTAAGGCCGCCACCGAATCAATGACCACAATATCCACCGCACCTGAACGTACTAATGAGTCGGTAATTTCCAACGCTTGCTCACCCGTATCGGGCTGAGAAACCAGTAAATTATCGACATCCACACCCAACTTTTCAGCATACAGAGGATCCAACGCGTGCTCCGCATCAATAAACGCTGCCGTACCGCCCAGTTTTTGCATTTCGGCAATTACATGCAAGGTTAAGGTGGTTTTACCCGACGACTCAGGGCCATAAATTTCAACCACACGCCCTTTCGGTAAACCGCCAATGCCAAGCGCTAGATCTAACCCTAATGATCCCGTTGAAACATATTCAATATCACGAGAAACGTTGCTGTCCCCCATACGCATAATAGACCCTTTACCAAATTGTTTTTCAATTTGACCTAAGGCAGCCGCCAGTGCTTTTTTCTTATTGTCGTCCATTGTATGCGTTTCCTTTTTGAGTGCGCGTTTATCCAAGGTATCCGTTCAGTGCGATTCATTTGCAAGCGCGGGATTATCCCATAATTTTGGTTTAAATCCTACCGAGAATTTTCTAATAACTTTTCTTTAATAACTTTAAAATGCCTTGCAGAGCTGCTTCAGTCGTTTTCTCACGTACCGCTTGACGATCGCCCGAAAATAAAAAGCACTCCGATACCACCGAGTCTTGCCCCTGAATCGCCCACGCAATCCAAACCGTTCCGACAGGTTTATCAAGCGACGCCCCCGTTGGCCCCGCAATGCCACTGCATGAAACACTGACCTTGGCATGAGATTGTTGCAACGCTCCCAACGCCATCTCTTCAACACACTGCTGACTCACCGCCCCTTTTTTTTGAATGGTCATTTCCGCAACGCCCAGCATCTCTTTTTTAGACTCGTAACTGTAGGTAATATACGCCCGATCAAACCAAGCTGTACTGCCCCCAATAGAGGTTAACGCCTCGGCAATCATGCCCCCCGTACACGATTCTGCGGTAACCACCATGGATTGGTGTTCTGTTAATGCTTGGCCTACTTGGCCTACTAGTTTTTCAAAATTCATAATTTAAAACCCTTTAACTACTAAACTAATTTCAAAGCCTGCCGTTACCCAATTTACACACGATCAAACTAAAACTAAAAACCATAACAATAAAATGATAAACTCATCAAATGAATCGATATCAAAATGTACAAAAAATTGACTCCCCTTGTCGCAATTAAAACAATAGTAAAGGAATAAGCCTCATGTTTGGTTCTTCAAAAAAAATAATTAACCTTGAGACAGAAAATCAAGCCCATAAAAATTTAATGAACGCCTTAAATCATTCGTTAGCGATTATTGAGTTTGACCCTTCAGGCTATATTTTGACGGCAAACGAAAATTTTTTAAACACCGTAGGCTACACTTTGTCAGAAATTCAAGGCAAACACCACCGTTTATTTGTCTCTAAAACGGAACAAGATGGCTTGGCTTATCAATCCTTTTGGAACAAGCTTGCCAGCGGCGAAGCATTCAGTGGTCAATTTTCACGTATCGGAAAAAATGATAAACAAGTTTGGATCGAAGCCTCTTACAATCCAATAAAAGACCCCAGTGGTCAAGTATATAAAATTATTAAACTGGCTTCAGACATTACTGAAAAAATGCAACAAGACATTGAAGCAGAAGCCAAGCTTACCGCCATTAATGACAGCTACGCCGTTATTGAATTTGATGTCACAGGAAAAATATTAACGGCAAACACAAATTTTTGCAGTACCGTTGGCTACTCGCTTGATGAAATAATCGGCCAGCATCACCGTATATTTGTAGATCCAGAAGAAGTCTCACAACCCGCTTACCAAGAATTTTGGCAAAACCTTGCACAAGGCAAAGAGCAAACAGGCACGTTTAAACGCATTAGTAAACAGGGTAAGGACGTTTGGATACACGCCGCCTATATTCCTGTTGCATTTGAAGGTAAAGAACCGCATAAAGTCATTAAAATCGCATCCGACATTACCACTCAAAAACTTAATGAGATTGAGCTGGCTAAAATGGTTTCCGAAGCCAGCACCGTATTGCAAAACATGTCTAAAGGCGTGCTTACCTACAACATCAATGGCGACTATTCCGGCGAGTTAGAGAACTTAAAACAAGACATTAACCACAGCGTAAACAATCAAGCTCAAGCACTGGGCAGCATTACAGAGGCCACAAGCTCGGTATTAAACTCGGCTAATGAAGTCACCATTGCGTCACAAGGACTGTCTCAACGAACACAAGAAATTGTACTGTCTGTCGAACAAACCAGTGCCAAAATGGACACGATTTTAAATCAAGTACAGAGCACTCACTCAAAAATAAACGACGCGAAAGAGAGCACGACAGAACAACAAGGCTTGATTCAGTCGGGTACCGATTTAATGAATACGTCACTCGAAGCGATGGAAAAAATTAAAAACTCTTCAGAAGAGATTACCAGTATTGTTACGTTAATTGACACCATTGCCTTTCAAACCAACTTACTTGCATTGAATGCCGCGGTTGAAGCGGCAAGAGCGGGCGAACATGGACGTGGCTTTGCGGTTGTGGCAGGCGAAGTAAGAAGTTTGGCGCAAAAATCAGCCGAAGCTTCTAAAAATATTAAGCAACTCATTGAGCAGTCGGTAAAGCAATCCCAAGATGGTGTGAACATTGTATTACAACTGTCTGAAAAGCTAGAAAGTATTAAAGAAAAATCAAGCGAAGTTTCAAGTTTTATTGAAAGCGTAGGAATTTTGGCACAAGAGCAAACCTTAAGCATTGATGCAGTAAACCAAGAAATATCCAATATCGATGCTTCAACACAAGAAAACGCAGCCTTTGTTGAACAAGCCTCTGCCACCGCTGAAAACCTTTCTGAAAGATCGCAGGATGTTCAAAACATTTTAAGTCAGTTTGAACTCCCTTCGAGTACATCAACACAGCTAAACTCTGCGCTTAGGCTTAAATAGTTTCTACTTATCTAAAGACAATACAGGTTAAATCCTTTTAAAGGATTTAACCAAAAGCACTCAAATCATGTATCCTATTTCAAACTTAATTTTATATTGAAATATTTCCATGACAAAAGCAAAGACACAATCCTCTTCTACACCCACTCACACACCCATGATGCAACAGTACCTTGCCATCAAATCTGAACACCCAGACCATCTACTGTTTTACCGAATGGGTGATTTTTATGAGTTATTTCATGATGACGCTAAAAAAGCCTCTGAACTATTGGAAATTACCTTAACCGCGCGAGGAAAATCGGGCGGCAATGCGATTCCGATGGCGGGTATTCCACATCATTCGGCTGAAGGATATTTGGCTAAATTGGTTAAGCTTGGGGTGTCAGTTGCAATTTGTGAACAAGTGGGCGACGTGGCCACCAGCAAAGGGCCAGTGGAACGCAAAGTGGTTCGAGTCATTACACCAGGTACCTTGGTTGAGGATGCATTACTCGAAGATAAATCCGAAAACTTATTGGCCGCTATCACACAACAAGGCGAATTTTATGGACTGGCGTATCTGGACGTTGCCAGTGGACGATTTGAAACCGCTGAACTCGAAACACTCGCCCATCTGTACGCCGAAATTGAACGCATTAAACCTTCAGAACTTCTCTTGCCCGATGACGATCTTTTTAGACAATCTCTCGACGAATCGCTGTTAAAACGCGCGGGCGTTGTGCGTTATCCTAGTTGGCACTTTGAAGCCAAAAGCTGTTTTAAACGACTCACCGATCACTTTGGTACCAAAGATTTAATCGCTTTTGGTTGCAACCAAAAACTTGCGGCCATCAGTGCAGCGGGCAGTATTTTGCACTATGCGCAAAGCATGTTACAAAATACTTTGGGGCATATCCATACCCTGCAAACCTATTCAACCGAAGACAGCTTGGTACTGGATGCTATCAGCCGCCGAAATCTTGAAATTGACACCAATTTAAGTGGTGGCATAAATAATACTTTAGCGGCCATTTTAGACCAAACCGCCACGGCGATGGGGGGGAGACTTTTAAAACGCTGGTTAAATCAACCGCTTCGTAACCACGATGTTATTAACGGACGTTTAGATGCCATTAGCGCAATACTTGAACAACAAAGTGACGAAGACTTTCGCCAACCACTCAAAAAAATTGGTGACTTAGAACGTATTTTAAGCCGCGTGGCACTGATGTCTGCCCGCCCAAGAGACCTATTACATTTAGGGCGGTCACTCAATACCTTACCTGAATTACAAGCGCTACTGACACAACATTCGGTGCCAAAATTTCAAGCACTCGCTCAAAAAATCAATACCTTTCCCAAACTGGCAAAACTACTCGATGATGCCATTATTGAAAACCCGCCCATATTAATTCGAGATGGTGAAGTCATTGCCGAAGGCTACGACGCAGAGCTGGATACGTTAAGAAACCTCAAAAACGAGGCAGGAGGCTATCTCTTAGATTTAGAACAACGCGAACGTGAACGTACGGGCATTAATACACTTAAAGTCGGTTACAACCGTGTGCACGGTTACTACATTGAAATCAGTAAACTGCACATCGCACAAGTGCCAGCGGAGTACATTCGCCGTCAAACCCTAAAAGCACAAGAACGCTACATTATTCCAGAACTGAAAACCTTTGAAGACAAAGTGTTAAGTGCGGGGGAAAAATCGCTTGCGCGTGAAAAGTGGCTCTATCAGCAACTGTTGGAAACGCTGAATAAATCATTGCAACCGTTACAAACCAGCGCCGCCGCCTTGGCCGAGCTGGACGTACTGGTCAACTTAGCATTGCAAGCAAAAGCACTCAATCTAACCCGCCCCGTCTTAACCGAACAAACGGGCATTAACATTGTACAAGGCCGCCACTTGACCGTCGAAGCGCTCTCAAGCGAACCGTTTATCCCTAACGACACGCTCTTTACCACAGAGCGACAACTGCAAATTATTACAGGGCCGAATATGGGAGGTAAATCCACCTATATGCGCCAAACTGCGTTAATTACCTTAATGGCGTTTATGGGCAGTTTTGTGCCCGCAGAGTCCGCAACGCTTGGCCCCGTGGATCGCATCTTCACCCGAATTGGTGCATCCGACGATTTAACCTCAGGTCGCTCTACCTTTATGGTTGAGATGACGGAAACCGCCAATATTTTGTATCACGCCACTCACAATTCACTGATTTTAATGGATGAAGTAGGACGTGGAACCTCTACCTTTGACGGATTAGCACTGGCTTGGGCAATTGCCGAACACATGGCGTTAAAAACCAAAGGATTGTGTCTGTTTGCCACGCACTACTTTGAACTGACGACCTTGGCAGAACAGTTTAACAACACTATTAACGTTCACTTAGATGCCATTGAGCACCAAGACAGCATTGTCTTTTTACATCAAGTGCAAGAGGGGGCAGCCTCACAAAGTTATGGTTTACAGGTCGCCGCTTTAGCAGGCATCCCACAACCTGTAATTCAAAAAGCCAAAGAGGTGCTGTATCGCCTTGAGAACCAAAATGTGCAACAGAGCACATTAACACTGCCATTAGAACAAGCATCCGTACAGCAGTTTGATCTGTTTGCCGCACAAGTTGATCCAACGCTAGAGCAACTGAAAACTAAGCTACAAACCATTCAACCCGATGAAATGACACCTAAAATGGCGCTAGAAGTCCTTTATGAGTTAAAAGAGATCGTATTGCCCTGAGATACTGATGCCCCAGCGATTAGGCGTTTGTAAAGTAAGCGAGCCATTGTCTCGTAAGAAACGGGGGTTCACTCATTAAAACAACACGCTTTATTTTTTCCTGAACGTTTGGCTTGATACAGTGCAATATCGGTTTTTTTAATCAGTTCATCAATGCTAATATCGGTTTGATAAGTGGCAACACCTAAGCTGACCGTTACATTTTTTACCACTTCAAAAGGGTGGTTTTCGATCGCTAAACACAATCTTTTCGCCGTTAGAAACGCTGCATTGTGCTCTGTTTTGGGTAAAACAATCATAAATTCTTCACCCCCAAATCGACACAGCGTATCAACCTCTCTTAAAAATTGACAGGCTACTTTGGCCAATTCAATTAAGACTAAATCTCCTACATCATGACCGTACTGGTCATTAATAGATTTGAAATTATCGACATCTAATAATACCAATGAAAAAACATCTTTAAATCGCTTACTGCGCCTAACCTCCCCTTCCACTATTTTCATAAATGAAAAGCGATTATCAACACCTGTTAAGCAATCCGTTCGCGCAAGAATTTCAAGTTCATCATTTATATCAGACAACGCTTCCGTTCTCTTTAATACCTTTTTTTCCAGCTGGTCATTCCAGTCGAGTAACTCGTTATTTTTTCTTTCAACTTCTAATCGATAACGCCATAACAAACGATAGACAGCGAAAGACAGCAATATAGCGACTCCGATGGAAATGATAAAACTCAAAAAAGCGATTTTTAACAGTTGATCTAATTTCTTTTGATTCAGCTTAACGCTTTCAATAGTATTCGGTGTTAACCCTCTCACAATGTCATCTGGGTAAAACCCACTGCCAACAATCCAGTCCGAATTAGGAACCGCTTTAACATAAGACAGCTTAAGCTCAACCTTATTTTGATTTGGGTTCATCCATTGATATTCAATAAATGTCGAATCAGAAGGATGTTGAGCCGCTTGTAATATTTTTTTATACAATGTTTTAAACGCACTCGTCAGCTCAGCCGTTGCACCGTCTTTATAACTTAAGCCAACCCATTCAGAACGCGCACTGTTTAATAAAATAGCACCCGTTAAGTCCATTACAAAAAAATAGTGCTGACTGCTTTCACTTAACTGACTAATTTCAAATAATAATTTGTTATTTGCTAACGTTGTTGCAATATCCAAATATTCTGCCGACCCCATGTACCAATCATAAAATCCTAGGCTTTTTACAAAAGCCAATTGCTCAAATTGTGTATCCGTTCCAGTACTCGGGCGAGTAAAGGTATCCCATAAAAATCCTTCTCCTCCGTTACGAGTAAGCGCAATTTCTTCCTTAATCACTTCTCGTCCTGTTGCATCCTTAAAATCAATAATGGATGTCCCCTCTAAATGCCGTAAATATTCAGGCGCTAATTGAAAATTTCCTTCAAAATCCAACATCCAAATAAAGCTTTCTCCTTTGTTCCAAACTAAGGGGCGCAATGCTTCAATAATTAAAGACTTCACTTCTTGTTCCGATTTAGTTGAAGCATAACGTTCATGCAAAGCGACTGCTATCCTGTAAGCATCATCTACGCGGAGCTGGATTCTGTCATGTAATTCATCTTTAATGACAGACTTTTGATAGGCTGCTAAATCCACAATACTATTAACTTTAGACTGAATAGATGCCTTCACACTATCTAGAGTGTTTTTTTCCATCATAGACACGCTGCTTTCCAGCTTTTCAGTCTCTGCTTGAATCATAATGTAAGAAAGCAGTGCCATCATCAATGGAATAATCAGCATTGGGCCAATCGCTAATAATGTAATCCAATTTCTATGCTTCATAAAATGATAATCCAACCTAAGTTTATGACAAATCTAGCGTTAAAAGGATATAAGGTTTGGAATAGACTATTTTGGCTACTGTTTAAGGCTATTTAAAACAAGGATGTTAATAAAAAAAAAGCCCTGCATTGCAGGGCTTTTTTAAACGAATATAGAGGATTACTTACGTAAACCAAGACGTTTAATAATAGAGAGGTATCTTTCACCATCTTTCTTGTGGATATAATCCAAAAGTTTACGACGACGACTCACCAAACGTAATAAACCAGTACGAGAGTGGTTATCTTGTTTGTGAATTTTAAAATGCTCTGTTAAGTACTTAATACGCGCAGTTAAAAGTGCGATTTGAACTTCTGGTGAACCAGTGTCACCTTCTTTTGTTGCGTACTCTGCAACGATTTTTGCTTTAACTTCTGCGTTAAACATACTTTTTTCTCCAGTATCGGTTTTAATAATATTGTCCATCTCCACAACCGATGATAGAAACGAACCCAAGTATTATACTAACTTACGTTTTTTACACAAGGCAAGGCGTGTAAAATAGTTATCGCTTACCAAAACCGTGTACATAATGGCCTAATGCTGAAATATCATCGCCCATATGTCGAACCAAATCATCCAGACTCACAATCGCATTTTCTAAAATATTTACAGCAATAAATGATTCCTCCACTTTTAAGCGGTCGTACATTGGGCGTGTTAGCATAAAAATTTGTACCCCCTTTTTTCCTGCCGCCATTCTTAAGTTACGAGGCTTGCGATCAAAAAAGGACATCTCTCCAACCAGAGTGCCAGCGCCTTGCTTGCCTACATTGGTATGCTTAGCATCGGCACTGCAAAAAACCACCTTACCTTTTGCAATAAAGCCAAGCGATTCACCGATTTCACCTGCGTCTGAAATCACTTCGTCCGCTTCGTATTTTTTATCTTGTAGATAATGAATTAAACGACCAACTTCCTTCCTCGTTAATGACTCACAAATAAGGTGCTTTTGAAAAAAACTGAATAATTCATCCGTTGATATATTTAACATACAATCTCCTTACAAAGGTTTTTGGGCAATGAAAGAGGCCACTGGACGACCGTCTTCTAATTTATCTATTCTATCAACAATAATTTGATAATCTGAAAAAACTTTACGCAATTCATCATGTGCCAAAATAAAATTAGGGTTTTTAGGCGAACCAAATGCTTCTGCCCCTTCTGCAAAGGTTTGATAAATAAGATAACCTGAAGGGGCAAGTGCCGCATCTATTTGAGCAAACAGGTCTCTGTTTAAATAGCGCACAACGGTAATTACATCAAAAATCGACTTTGGAAAACAGCCGTCTTTCTTTAGATCACAGCATTTAAACTTAACCGAAGCACCGGTTCGGTTGGCCAGTTGCTTAGCTCTTTTTAACACCCGTATTTCTTGATCAATGCCCAATACTTGAATGCCATGTTTGGCTAAAAAGACCGCATCTCGTCCACCACCACACCCTATGTCTAACGCGGTTAAACGGGGTTTGAACGCTTTAGGATTTATCCCCCTCTGTACCTCCAACAAGTTCAACCACTCTTTTAGCAGAGGAGTTGGCGACCATAATTGTTTTGATTCTCGTCCTGAAACGACTTGATTGGGCAGTTTTTCTGCCCATTTTTGCATCACTTGATCGTCTTCAATGACTAAAGAACCATTGACTTTATAACCTTTTAAATCTAAAAAAACACTGACCGTTTCAATCGAGGGCTTGCTACCGACTAAAAAAAGGCTCGCGGGTGCGGCGGGTAGCTCATTTAAGCTGTCGGGTAATATATCCCAAGGTAACCATGTTGCGTCTTTAAGATGCCCTGCTTGATATTCTGCACTCGTTCTTAAATCTAAAATACCATCCGCTTGTTTAAAAAACACTACTCTGCCACCAGTGCACGTTCATCTTTGGCTAAATGCAAATTAAACACTCTTTTGGGCTTTAACATCTGTTTTTTATCCGACCACTCGCCTACTGCAAAACACTCTCCCTCATCATAAAGCCGAACAAACTCGGTTTCTGGCTTTAGATAAGGCAACATTTGACCATGTTGAATCAAATCCACCTCTTCTTTGGACAAATCCAAACGTTGTAAATGCGTTAACGCAATGTCGATAGGTTGAATGGCGGATCTTTGTTGTGTTTCAATCTCTTCCAACGTCAACATATTTTCACCCCTCAGCTCACCCGTTTGAGTGCGATGCAGTGCGGTTAAATGACCCGTTGAACCAAGGGCTTGGGAAATATCTTCACCAAGGGTGCGTACATAGGTGCCTTTCGTACACAACACATCAAACACCAAGATGTTATTTTCAAACGAAATAAAATCAAGCTGCTTAATCACAATACTGCGCGCAGGGCGCTCTATTTCAATGCCTTGACGCGCGTAATAATACAAGGGCTTGCCCTGATGCTTGAGTGCCGAATACATGGGAGGGACTTGCTCAATGGCTCCGGTAAATTGCTCCAATACCGTCAAAATATCCGCCTCTGTTAAAGCTGGAACAGGCAATGTGTTGATGACATTGCCCTCTTTATCGCCTGTATCGGTTTGCTCACCCAACTTAAGGGTGGCGGTATAGCGTTTATCTGAATCCAGAAGAAGTCCGGATACCTTTGTGGCCTCACCCAAACAAATGGGCAATAACCCCGTTGCAAAAGGGTCTAATGCACCCGTATGCCCTCCTTTTTTAGCATTAAATAAGCGCATAACGGTTTGCAAAACACCGTTTGAAGAGGGGCCTACAGGTTTATTGAGTAAAATAATGCCATCAATATGCTTTTTGGGGGGACGTTTAAATTGAGCCATTTATGAATTAAGCGCCTTATTAATGAGGTCTTCCATGTGCTGAACATGTTCAGGTACATTGTCATAAAAAAAACGTATATTGGGCACAATACGCAAGCGCAGCTTTTTGCCTAGTTCGGTTCTAAAAAAACCGGTGGCTTTTTCGAGTGCATCCAAAGTTTCTTGAATTTCAGGATCGCCTTCATTATGTCCAATTAAGGCAAAATGGACTCGAACCACACTCAAATCCTTGCTGATTTTGCAGTCGGTAATGGTCATCTTTTGAAAACGAGGGTCTTTCGCTTCTCGCAATAACATTTGCGATAAGGTACGTCGAACCTCTTGCGCCACACGTGCAGGGCGACTAACGGGTTTATTACTCATCATTTTTTCTCTTATAAAAACAAAATGCCCCAACGGGGCATTTACTTTTTTACCCCCCCCCCTATCAAAAGGGGGGGGGTAAAAAACTAACCATATTAACGCGCTCTATTTAAGCAAGCGTACGCTTCACTTCAATACGTTCGTAGCACTCAATTTGATCGCCTACTTGTACATCATTGTAGTCTTTAACGCCGATCCCACATTCCATGCCTTTATTCACTTCTTGTGCATCGTCTTTAAAGCGACGTAACGATTCGAGCGTACCTTCGTAAATCACCACATTTTCACGCAATACACGAATTGGGTTATTACGCTTCACAACGCCTTCAGTTACCATACAACCCGCAATTAAGCCGATTTTAGGTGCTTTAAAGACTTCACGAACGTCGGCCACACCCAAGATATTCTCTTGAATTTCAGGCGCTAACTTGCCTTCTACCGCACGTTTAACTTCGTCTACGATCTCATAAATAATGCTGTAGTATTTTAGCCCAATGCCTTCAACATCAATTACGCGTTTTGCAGCCACATCGGCACGTACGTTAAACCCAAAAATCAATGCTTCAGAGGCAATGGCTAAGTTAGCATCGGTTTCATTGATTCCACCCACACCTGAAGAGATGACATTCACTTTAATTTCATCATTAGACAGTTTAACCAGTGCATCGGTAATGGCTTGAATAGAGCCTTGTACATCGGCTTTTAAAATGATATTCACATTTTGAATATCACCCTCTTCCATTCGGTTAAACATGTTTTCAAGTTTAGATTTTTGCTGACGTGCAATTTTAAGCTCTTTGAACTTACCTTGACGGAAGGTCGCGGCTTCACGTGCTTTACGCTCGTTATCCACTGTAATCATCTCATCACCTGCAACGGGCATGCCAGATAAACCAAGTAACTCAACAGGAATAGAGGGACCCGCTTCTAAAATGGTCTCACCTGAATCACTGATAAGGGAGCGAACACGCCCGTATACCATGCCACAAAGCACAATATCGCCTTTTCTTAAGGTTCCTGACTGAACCAGAACCGTTGCAACCGTTCCACGCCCTTTTTCTAAACGAGACTCAACCACAACCCCTTTTGCATGACCTTCTGTAGGGGCTTCTAACTCAAGCATTTCTGATTGTAATGAAATTGCGTCGAGTAACTCGTCAATGCCTAAGCCCGTTTTAGCTGAAACGGGAACAAACTGAACATCACCACCCCATGCTTCGGGTACGACTTCTTCGGTTGCCATCTCTTGCATAACACGATCAATATTAGCGTCTTCTTTATCCATTTTGTTCACAGCAACCACAATGCCCACACCGGATGCTTTGGCATGTTGAATCGCTTCGCGCGTTTGAGGCATAACCCCATCGTCTCCCGCAACCACGATGACTACCACATCGGTAATTTCTGCACCACGTGCTCGCATGGCGGTAAAGGCCGCGTGACCAGGAGTATCAATAAACGTGACCCCCCCTTTGTCTGTATCAACGTGGTATGCACCGATGTGTTGAGTAATTCCACCTGCTTCACCGTGCGCCACTTTGGCTTTACGAATGTAATCAAGTAAAGAAGTTTTACCGTGATCTACGTGACCCATAATAGTCACAACGGGTGAACGGGTAACCGTTGCACCATGGTACTCCTGGTTCACAACTTCGTCTTCAACCGTCACTTCATTAAAGGCTATGGCGTTATGCCCCATCTCTTCAACAATCAACATTGCGGTCTCTTGATCAAGGATTTGGTTAATCGTTGCCATCGTTCCCAGCTCCATCATCATAAATTTGATGACTTCACCCGTTTTAATGGACATTTGTTCCGCCAGCGCTGACAAGCTAATGCTTTCTGGTACTTTAACGTCCTTAATAACAGGCGCGGTAGGTTGTTGAAACCCATGTTCATTGTCCATTTGCAACGGTGCACGACGCTTAGGCATTTTTCTGCCCCCACGCTGTGGACGACGGTTTCCGCCACCACGATTATTTGGTTTTTTATTTCCGCCCCCTTTAGGGCCATCATTGCCATCATTTACTTTACGTGTTTCATGATGCTTTTGATCTTTGACTTTTTTAGCGGCCTTAGAGTGATCTTCTTTTGCTGGAGGCGGTGCCACAACACGCAACCCAACAGCTTTCTCACGAACAAATTTTTCTGGTTTTGAATCGCTTGGTTTTGTTAATTTATTTGACTCTTTTTGAGACTCTGAAACAGGTTTAGATGTTGTTTCGTGTTCAGCAGCCTTATCTTGTGTTGTTGGTTCAACAGAAGGTTTTTCTTTAGTTTGTTCAGGCGCTGGAGTGGTTTCAGTCGCCTCCTCTTTTTTAATGTACGTTCGCTTCTTACGCACTTCAACCTTCACATTGCGTTTATCCCGACCCGCACCCGATGACAAGTTAAGCGTTTGCTTACGACGCAAAGTCACTTTTTTAGGCGACTCTTCCGAGTGATCGCCATGAAGGGCTTTTAAATAGCCTAATAACTTAACCTTTTCATCATCATTAATGACATCACCAGACTTTTTACCTTTAATACCTGATGCATCAAGCTGTGCCAACAATTTTTCTTCCGAAAGGTTGAGTGTTTTTGAAAATTCTTTTACCGATATCTCTGACATGTATTACTCTCCCTTTACTCTTCAAACCATGGCGCACGTGCTTTCAGAATTAACTCTCCAGCAGCCGCTTCATCCATTTCGACAAACTCTAATAGTTCATCCGTACTTAATTCTGCCAAATCTTCTTGTGTAATGATGCCATTACCTGCTAATTTTTTAGCCATATCAGGCGTCATACCTTCAAGGCTTACTAAATCTTCTGCTGGCTCAGCTAAGGCCAGCTTTTCTTCTTCGGCAATTGCATGTGTTAATAGCGCATCTTTTGCGCGTTGTTTTAACTCCGCAACAATGTCCTCGTCAAAACCATCAACTTCTAACATCTCAGCGGCGGGTACATAAGCCACCTCTTCAAGCGTTGAAAAGCCTTCTTCGGCAAGCACTTCCGCCATCTCTTCATCAATGTCTAAGGCTTCTACAAACAGATCAATTTGTGCTCGGGATTCCACATCATGCTTTTCAGCCATGTCTGTTTGGCTCATGACATTCAACTCCCAGCCCGTTAACTCGCTAGCAAGTCGAATGTTTTGACCATTTTTACCAATCGCTTGCGATAATTGTTCGTCTTCCACCGCAAGATCCATGGTGTGTTTGTCTTCATCGACCATAATGGAGGTGACTTCAGCAGGTGCCATCGCATTAATAACAAACTGTGCGTCGTTCACATCCCATTGAATAATATCAATCCGTTCACCGTTCAGCTCATTGGTAACGGATTGAACGCGCGAACCACGCATTCCCACGCAAGCTCCAATTGGATCTAAGCGTGGGTCATTGCCACGCACCGCTACTTTGGCTCTAAAACCAACGTCACGAGCAACGCTCATCACGTCAATCAGATCATCACCAATTTCAGGCACTTCAATTTTGAACAGTTCCATTAACATTTCATTGCACGAACGGGACATGTTTAACAATGGGCCTCTTGGACGAAACTCAACCGTTTGTAAATAACCACGAACACGATCACCCATTCTAAAATTTTCACGCGCAACCAGTTGATTGCGTGGAATAATCGCTTCGACATTGTCACCTAAGTCTAAAATTACATCGCCACGGTCAACACGTTTAACTTGACCTGTTAAGATTTCACCCACACGCTTGCTGTACTCTTCAACCACTTTTTTGCGTTCAGCTTCACGTATTTTTTGAACAATCACTTGTTTTGCCGCTTGTGCGCCAATACGACCAAAATCAATGGATTCCATTGGCTCTTCAATAAACCCACCAATTTCAATATTTGGGTCTTCATCAACTGCATCCATTTCACGAATGTACCAACCCACATTGTCTTCAATGGCGGTTGCATCATCAATCACCTCCCAACAACGAAACGTTTCATACTCTCCAGTGTCACGATCAATAGAGACTCGGACGTTAATTTCGTCTCCTTCACTTTTTCGTGTTGCCGTTGCCAGAGCGGTTTCAATCGCGTCAAAAATAATTTCTTGATCAACGCCCTTCTCATTTGCCATGATTTCAACAACGGCTAATATCTCTTTACCCATTATATTTTTATCCTAAGTCTTTTAATTAATTTTGTTAAAAATTCGTTGTTTTTTTCTATCTAGAAACAACGAAACTAAAATTCTGCAACCAAATTCGCTTTTTCAATGATGTCGTAGTCAATTTCATACAGCTCTCCATCTACTTCTATTTCAATCATTGTGTCGTTAACTTGTACCATTGCCCCTTTAAAGCGTCTGCGCCCCAAAACACCTATCGCAGTTCTCACCTGAACTGTTTTGCCTTGGTAACGTTTAAAGTGACTCGGTTTTAGCAGCAAACGCTCCATTCCAGGAGAAGAAACCTCAAGCATGTACGCACTGCTAATAGGGTCTTCAACGTCCATAATGGCACTTATTTGTCGGCTAATGGTGGCGCAATCGTCAACGGTTACGCCGTTCTCTTCTTGATCGATAAACACTCTTAAAACAGAGTGACGACCTGCGGGTAGATATTCAAACCCCCAAAGCTCAAACCCCATCGATTCAATTGTGGGCTTTAACAACCCTTCTAGTTTATCTTCTAAACGCACTCAATATTTCCGTCAATTAAAGAGACCTTTATATGAAAGGATGCACGAATGAATACTTGCATAAAAAGCCTTTTCTTAAATTCAAATAACAAAAAACCCCGTAAGAACGGGGTTTTTTAAAAGTTAAGCCGCTGTTCCATCCACTCTCCGAAACAACGCTTAATATTTTTTTTAAAAAATCTATACAGAACTATACAGCAAAAGCTTAGACTGTCAAGCCAAAATCCTGATTTTTAAAGGGTCTTAGGCTTTTTAAACTGCTCCAATACCGACGGGTCTTCTAAGGTTGACGTATCCTGCAAAATTTCCTCCCCCCTTGCCAAGGCTTTCAACAAACGTCGCATGATTTTTCCAGAGCGTGTTTTAGGTAAATTTGTACCAAAACGAATGTCATCAGGCTTGGCAATCGCACCAATCTCTTTTGCCACCCACGCTCTAAGCTCCTGTACCAAAGCCTTTTGCTCAGCTCCTTCAATCGAAGTTTCTGTATTCAATACCACAAATGCAGAAATGGCTTCTCCTTTAATCTCATCAGGACGACTCACCACCGCCGCTTCAGCCACTTGAGGGTGTGAAACCAGCGCAGATTCGATCTCCATTGTTCCTAAACGATGCCCCGACACATTTAGAACATCATCCACTCGACCTAAAATCCAAAAATAGCCATCTTTGTCTTGGTAAGCGCTGTCACCCACCACATACAACGACTCACCGCCCGCCACACTGTCTTTTAAAGGAAAATACGCTTCTTGGTAACGCGCTTCATCGCCCCAAACGTTACGAATCATTGAAGGCCATGGCTTTTTAATCACCAACAACCCGCCTTCACCCGTGTCTAAAGCGTTACCTGCCTCATCCAAGATAACGGCATCAATTCCAGGCAGTGCCTTAGCGCACGAACCTGGCTTAAGCGGAGTAATGGGAAAAGGTGCAATCATATGTGCGCCTGTTTCCGTTTGCCACCACGTATCAATCACAGGGCAACACCCTCCCCCAATCTCATTGTAGTACCAAACCCAAGCTTCTGGATTAATCGGTTCACCCACTGTACCTAAAATCCTTAATTTGGATAGATCGTACTGACTAGGAAGCTCTGCACCAAATTTCATTAAGGCTCGAATTGCCGTAGGTGCGGTATAAAAAACCGTAACACCATGATCTTGACACATTTTCCAAAAGCGCCCTGCATCGGGATACGTTGGCACGCCTTCAAACATTAAAATGGTTGCACCAACGGATAACGGGCCATACGCCACATAAGTATGCCCCGTAATCCAACCGACATCTGCCGTACACCAAAAGACATCGTTATTGTTTAAATCAAACATCCACTCATTGGTCACATGGGCGTTTAATAAGTACCCCCCCGTGCTGTGCTGAACGCCCTTTGGCTTTCCCGTTGAGCCAGATGTATACAACAGAAAAAGTGGGTGTTCAGAATTAACCATTACAGGGTCGTGATAATTACTCATGCCCGCTTCGGCTTCATACCAATCAATGTCTCGCCCTGCTTTCATCGGCACGTCGTCATCGGTACGTTTAAAAACAATCACTTTTCTAACATGATCACCGCCTTTTTCCAGCGCCTCATCTACGGCTTGCTTAAGTGGAATCGTTTTGCCGCCTCGACGACCTGCGTTGGCGGTAATGACCAGTTTAGCCCCTGCATTTTCAATGCGATCACGCAATGATTCTGCCGAAAACCCACCAAACACCACCGAATGAATTGCACCGATACGTGCGCACGCTTGCATCGCAATAACCGCTTGCGGAATCATGGGCATGTAAATCACAATACGGTCGCCTTTTTGAATACCTTGCGACACCAGTGTATTTGCAAAACGGCACACTTGGTCGTGCAACTCTTTATAGGTATAACGATCAATTGAGCCGTCATCGGCTTCAAAAATAATCGCTAACTTATCGCTTTTCGTCTCCAAATGTCGGTCAATGCAATTATAAGACGCATTGAGTTCGCCATCGCTAAACCATTTAAAGTGAGGGGCGTTTGAGTCGTCCAAACCAACCGTAAAAGGCGTTGACCAAGCCAGCTTTTCTTGTGCTAGATTTGACCAAAAGCCAACATGATCTGCTGAAGCTTTTTCATACAATTGAGCAATCAACGTTGCGTTTAACGCCACCTGTTTTTGCGTTTGCTCTGATGCTTCAAACACTCGTGATTCCGTTAAAATTGACTCGATCTTAGACATACTCACCTCGCTCACCATGGGTTTATCGTTGGCTTATCATTTTGGTAGAATTACCACTCCAAACTTCTTAAATATTTAAACATCTCTCTGGCTGATTTTGGCGCTTTCTCTTGTGCCGCTTCTTTTTTTGCATTGCGAATCCATTGACGCAATTGCTGTCTATCCGCTTGTGGGTACAGTGAAAGGAATTCATTTAAAATCGAATCCCCTTCTAAAATCATTCGATCACGCCACTGTTCCAATTTATGAAAGTGTGAATTTTGTTGTTTTATTTTTGCTTCAACCTTCGCCAGCTTCTCTTTTATTTCAATAATCAACGGTTCGTCTTGACGCAACATTTTACCAATAAACAGTTTTTGACGTTTTAAGGCAGGGCCTTTATCCATAGACTTTAATAAAAAAATTGCATCAGTAAATTTAGCAGGCAAATCCATTTTTTTGATTTCAGTATCGGTCAACTCTGAAATTTGAATGCCTAAATCTTTAACCGCTTGCGCCGCCTGTTTAATTTGAGTGCGACTTTCAAACTCTTCTTGCTCCCAATCACGTACTTCGATCTCTTTCTTAACTCGATTAATATTACGAGGTCTAACCATTCGATTCTCCCATCATTTGAATCCACTCCGCTTCCGATAATACTCTAACACCTAAAGCTTCTGCTTTTGCACGTTTTGAACCCGCTTTTTCACCCGCAATTACAAAATCTGTTTTTGCCGAAACACTGCCCGTCACCTTGGCACCAAGCGCCTCTAACTGCTGCTTGGCTTCCGTACGAGAGCCTAATTGCAATGATCCTGTTAATACCACTACTTTACCAGCAAAAGGTGATTGTTGCTCGTCCGATATCTCATGAATAACAGGCGTTGGCCACGATAAGCCAACCGACAACAAACCCTCAACCACTTCTTGATTATGGGGTTGCTTAAAAAAAGTTACAATATTTTCTGCAACAATCTCACCCACATCAGGCACATCAATTAAGGTTTCAATATCCGCTTGGCGAATATTGTCTAAGGTTACAAAGTGCTGCGCCAGTGATTTTGCCGTGACTTCCCCCACCTCTGGAATGCCCAACGCATAAATAAAACGTGGCAGAGTGGTTTGCTTAGCATCTTGAATGGCACGACAAACCTTTAAAGCCGATTTTTCAGCCATACGTTCCAGTTGTGCTAAATTTTCTGGCAGTAGTCGAAATAGGTCATCGGGATGACGAACCCAGTTTTTTTCAATTAACTGATCAATCAACTTATTGCCTAGCCCTTGAATGTCCAACGCCTTGCGTGAAACAAAGTGTTGAAATGCACGTTTCTTTTGTGCAGGACAAAACAGACCGCCTGAACAGCGATAAACCGCCTTATCATGTTCTTTTATGGCATCCGAACCACATTCAGGACAGTGCTTAGGCATGTCAAATTGTCGTACAGTCTCTTCTCGTTTGGACAACACGGGCGCAACCACTTCAGGAATCACATCCCCCGCACGGCGCACCACCACCACATCGCCTATTCGCACATCTTTACGACGAATTTCATCTACGTTATGCAGTGTGGCATTGGCAACCATAACTCCCCCAACCAACACAGGGGTCAGTCGAGCCACAGGAGTGAGCGCACCTGTTCGCCCCACTTGAATTTCAATGTCCAATAACTCGGTCCAAACCTCTTCGGCAGGGAATTTTCGAGCAATCGCCCAACGTGGTGATTTTGCTGTAAAACCTAATGCTTTATGGTGAGAGATTAAATCAACCTTGTAGACAATTCCATCAATTTCATAGGGTAACTCGGTTCTTTTAGCATACAATAAATCATAATAGTCCGACATGCCTTGTGCACCCGTTACCACGCGTGCATCCGCATTGATAGGCAACCCCCACTGTTTAAATTGTTCAATCACTTTATGGTATTGCTTGGGCAAAGTATTATCTAAACTAATCTCTCCCCATCCGTATAAAAACAGGCTTAATTTTCTTTGCGCGGCAATGCTTGGATCAAGCTGCCTTAAGGTACCTGCCGCCGCATTACGTGGATTGGCAAACGGTTTTTCTCCCGCCAACACGGCTTGCTCGTTCAAGCATTTAAACACCGATTTGGACATAAAAATTTCGCCACGCACTTCAAGCACTCTCGGCCATCCCGATCCCAACAATTGCAATGGCACCGAACGGATGGTGCGAATATTATGGGTAACATCCTCCCCAACCACCCCGTCGCCACGCGTGGCCGCCAACACTAACTTGCCATTTTCGTAACGAATATTGATGGCTAATCCATCTATTTTGGGTTCTGCGGCGTATTCAATGGCTTCTTCAAGGTTTAGTTTTTCTAACACCTTGCGGTCAAATTCCACCAAATCATCTTGGCTAAACGCATTGCTTAACGAGAACATTGGTGCCGCATGTGGCAACGATTTAAAATGCTCAATCGGTTGTCCGCCCACCCGTTGCGAAGGTGAGTCATTCGTTACCCACTCTGGGTGTTTTTTTTCGATTTTAAGCAGTGCCTGATAAAGCTGATCGTATTCCGCATCGCTCACAAGCGGATTATCCATCGCGTAATAAGCATAATCATACTTTGCAAGCGTCTGCTTTAGATGTGTTAATTCTCTAAAAGCCTCATCAAAGGAATCAGGTTGAGGTTGGATTGGCTCTTGAATGGTGTCAGTTGGCATGTATAAACTTTATGTTATTTGCAAAACAGAAGGAAAAAATAACTATTTACACCTGTAAACAATAATTCTTTAGAACAGAAAGGGTTAGAGAGTCTCAGGGGCAGAAAAAACCGTTACAAAAACACCAAACTATAACGGTTCAGATTCATACTTCACGGCTTTATCTCGCATGACTTGCAAATCAGACTCTTTAAGCAGCTGACGATCCATATTATAAAGCCGCCCTTGCAAACGTTGCGAAATCTTACGCGCCATCATAATTAAATCATGCATGGCCGCAGGTGCCTTTACGGTACAGGGTAATTCTAAAATCATCGCCACACCACAGGTTGTATAATTTTGTAACTCATCTGCTGGAAAAGTCCCAGGCTCCATCAAGTTAGCTACTTTAATAATCGTATTATTCATGTTATCGCACTTTACATAAATCTGACTTTCATTAAAAGACAATCCAACACCCAACAAAGCGTGGTTCATCTCCTGCATCGAAAACTCTTGCCCCGTGCTCATGACTAAAATAACAAATACTTGAGGTTCTTTTTTCTCTGCACGGCTTTCAACTTCAGTACTAGGCTCCTCTTCGGGAATACCAAAAGAGGGCTTTTCATGTTCGGGTGCAACGTATTGATACTTCCCTCCCGTCATCCCAAGATCTTCCACCTCCAGCACGTGATGGTGTCCACCGAGTGGATTTTTATTTACCGTATTTTCTGTCTCTTCACTTTCTGCTCTATCATTTAAAGGCTCGGATACATGCATTTTTGGCGCTACATCTTCTTGTCTTAAACTGCCTTGAACAGCCTCTTTTTCAATATTTTTACCCCCCCCCTCTTCAGACGAAGATACAACAGAAATTTCAGCCTGATTAAACTCTTCACCAAAGGGTAGAACCGCTTGATTTTTGTTTACTTCTGGGACATCCAAATCGTTATCCTGTTTTGCAATACGCGTTTCAGTATTTTTTGAGACAGGAATATGTGGTTCGCCTAACTCATTTAAAGCTTGAGACGCTTTTTGATAAGAGACTTCTGATTCGGCTCTTTTTTGTACGTTTTTTTGTTTATCCGCCTCTTTTTTAAGCGCTGTTTGTCGGCTACGACTCAAAAAATAAAGACCAATGACTACGACAATGGCAAAAATAAGTAAAACCTGCTGTAACTCGTTCATGTATTCTTCGACTCCAAAACACGAATTTTTAAAAGATGACTTCGCTCAAATGATTACTCAGAAAGTTCTCAAGCAATATCCGAATAATTGTACCTTTTATCCCCCCCCTATTTCCAGCAAATTACGTAAATCGACCATCTATTTTAAACATTTTATTCACGGTTCAAAGTCACGCATTATAATGAACACACAATAATAACCACAAAAACTCGGGTACATAGGAACCAGCAAACATGCCAGTAGCTCCCCTTCAAAAAACAGCATCCACATTTATACTCGGAATTGATATGGGAACCTCAGGCATTCGAGGTGCCATTGTTGAAAAAGACGATTTACTCAATGATAAAATTTGGCACACAGAGTCCGTCTCTTTCAGTACCTTAGCCACCTCACACCTTACATCAAGCAATTACAATACAGCCTCTCAGTCTCCAAAAACATGGATAACACTGCTTGATATACTTTTAAAAAAACTCTCTCAGAGCTTTGATTTGATTAAAATTAACCATTTAATCATGGACGCAACATCCTCCACGGTACTGCTATGCTCTCCTCAAGGCAACGCGCTCACCGATGCGCTCATGTACAACCATCAACAAGCCACACAAGAGGCAAAACAGATTCAAAACGCCAAAGGATTTGACGCTAAAACCACAGCACAAGGTGCATCCAGCACCCTTGCAAAAGTCCTGTTTTTACTAAAAAACAACTTAAAAAATAATTTTTCTTCCCCCCCTATCATCTGCCATCAAATTGATTTTTTAAACCATTATCTATGCGACTGCCTCAATATTACCGATGAAAATAACGCACTCAAGCTGGGCTATAACTCTAACACTCAACAGTGGCCAAATTGGATTACACAATTGCTTACCCCCTTAACCCTGCCTAAAGTGGTTGCCCCAGGAACCGTGCTAGGAAACATCACCACTCAACGAGCAAGTCAATACGGATTCTCTCCCACACTCAAAATTCATGCTGGCACCACTGACAGCATTGCAGGTTTTTTAGCATCGGGTGCATCTCAAGTGGGCGATACTGTGATCTCACTTGGCTCCACCCTTGCAATAAAAATGATTACCCCCTCCCCTCTATTTAATACTCAATACGGTATTTACAGCCACAAACTTAAAAATAACTGGCTCGTGGGTGGGGCATCAAACTCAGGTGGCGCAGTTTTATTAAATGCCTATACATTGCCTGAAATAGAGCATTTAATGAACAGCCTCAACGACCTAACTCAAAACGATCTTAAAGTGAGTAACCAATACTACCCCCTTAACTCAATGGGAGAGCGTTTTCCCATTTCTGACCCTTTTTTTAAACCTAAAATGCCACCCAAGCCTAAGCAAGAGTTAATACTTAACCCTACATCACTAACCGATCGTGCAATCCTTAACGCTCACCAAACCTACTTTTTAAATCTCATTAAAGGCTTGGTATACATCGAAGATTTAGCATATAAAAAACTATTTCAAAAAACTCAACAAGCCATCAACAATTTATACTGCGTAGGAGGGGGAGATAAAAATTTACTTTGGCAACAGTGCCGAACAGCACACTTTAGCAACGCCAAAACATTTGACTTTCCCCTCCCCACCTTAAAACAGGCACACTCCCTAGATGCCGCTTACGGTGTTACCAAACTTATAAACTTTTAAAAAAGGAAAATAGATGACTCATGAAAACCCAGTAGACCAGCTTATTCAACAACTCAACCAAACACCCGTTGATTTTAAAAAAGTCATGGAAGTGATTGAAAACGGTTATGATTTTAGCCCAACCGAGTTTAAAAATGGCAAGCTAACCAATACAGAAAACAGCAATAACGGCTCTTGCAAAATATTTGCCTTTGGGCAACTCAATCAACTGTCTGAACAAGCGACACTGAATGCCTTTGGTGAGTTTTACACAAAAGACGTATTAGAAAACCCCAATGGAGACGATCATCAAAACATTCGTAACTTCATGCAATTTGGCTGGCAAGGCATTACGTTTAAAAAATCTGCGTTAACAAAATCAGAACCAATAAATGAATAACATTAGAAAAAAAAAGGGGGGGGGGGAATTTTTTTAAACTAAACCGTGTATAAAAGATCGCTCTCGACAAAAATACTAAAAATAAAAAAGCCCACGATCAAAAGAGGCATTAATACTCTTTTAGTCGCGGGCTTTTTTATTAAAATACGAGCCTAGTCTCTAGTCTGGCCAAACACGCTCTGAAGAAGCGATTGGCTCTACTTTATTCGATGTAGTAGTAGCCACTGCTTTTGTTTTTTTAGCAGCAGGCGTTGTTACAGGCTTATCCGCTGCCTTTTTATTGGTGGTCGTCTTTTTTGCTACTGGCTTATTGGCTGTGGTTTTTTGAGTTTTGGCACGACGTAAACTTTGCGTCAATTTTGAATCTGTTTGGGTGGTACTTTTCGAATTAGTCATAAAACTTCCTTAATAATTTCATCAATTTCTTGGGCAGCTGCCTCGCCACGTTTACCCATACAATAAACACTGGCTCCCTCTACGGCTGCATTACGATAAATCGCTCGGCGACGAATGCCTTCTTTCAACGATGGAATATCAAACTCTTCTAACGCTTGCTTCATCGCCTTTGAAAGCGCACTTCGAGGTTCAAGCTGGTTCACAACAATGTAAGGCTTTAACTTACGGTTATGTATTTTGGCTTGTTCGATCGCATCCGTCAAACGAATACTTGCCCACAAGTCAACCGGAGAAGGCAATACTGGAATAAGAATCACATCCGATATCTTCATCGCCAACGACATCGTATCCGTTTCTAACGTGGGCGGGCAATCAATTACCAAAAAATCATAATCTTGACTAAACCGAGTCGCCTCACGAGCCAAATTACCCCCTATCGAAATCACTGACACAGGAAACGGTCGATGATCGGGAGATAAACAACTCCACTGACCTGCGGAACCTTGAGGGTCGGCATCAATCACCAGCACCTTACCGTGCCGAGACAAGCCCGCGGCAAAGTTCATACTCAGCGTTGTTTTACCTGTACCACCCTTCTGATTCGCAATTGAAAAAATACGTGCTGACATAAAAAAAGTCCAATAATGTTAAATTAAAACCAAATGTGTTCATTTGAACCGTAAATAATACCCTAATTTCCAGATAGAAGCACCTATCTACCCAAATCCTCAGATAGAAATATCACGGCTTTCGCGCTCGGGTAGCCTCCTAAATCATATTACCCATATGATCGTTCCAGAAACTACCAAAAATTAAGCTAAAGAAAAGCCCTGTTCCGCAAACCACATACCAATAACGACGTTTTTTAATGTCCTCTTCGGTTTCATTTTCGGCTCGGTCTTTAAAAAACACAAGCAACAAAGCGATCGCGCCTATAAAACCTGCCACATTTGCAAGGTGATGGATTCCCGACAACATTGAGGAAACGCCTAACGCTAGAATGATCGTATAAGTAATGAGTAGTGTTCGCATAATCTAGTACTTTCCTTAAAATCAAATTTGGTTTTGCTTATTGTATGGAATTAAAAAAACATTACCTATTTTTTTTGGCTATTCTCATGAAATCTATTGATAATATAATATCTGTACCGTCTCCGTACTGTTTGAGTGTTGTATAATCTTGTGCTTAAATGGCGGGATTAGTTTTAGCACTTAAGAGTGAGACCTACTTGACTGCTCGTTACAATTAATTAAGGAATTTGATATGGGATTTTTCAGTAATTTATTTTGTTCCAAACCAAGCAATGATGTACAACACAAAATTGAACAGATCATCAGTGGTTATAACAACCCACTTGATGACACGCTTGAAGACATCAGCAAAGACACAAACGATGCCAGTAGCCCTAGTTTTTTATCCGCTAAATCACTCTCTGATCTAACACTTAAAAGAAAAAACTTAACGTTTACACTGGCTCTGCCCTACCCATGTAAAAGTTTATGGCCAAGCATTGAACAGTCGTTAGCGCATGAACTCACGCAACTGGAAGCGATTCAATCAGTCTCTATTGCCTTTAAAACCGTTATTGTAGCCCATGATGCACAAAAAGACATCTCCCCCCTACCGGAAATTAAAAACATCATTGCCATCGCATCAGGAAAAGGGGGGGTTGGTAAATCAACCACCAGCGTAAACCTAGCACTTGCCTTACAACAAGAGGGCGCAAAGGTTGGTATTTTAGACGCAGACATTTATGGCCCCAGCATTCCAAATATGTTAAACATTACAGGAAAACCAGACTCTCAAGATGGAAAAAGTATGCAGCCTCTGTCTGCTTATGGATTACAAGTAATGTCAATCGGAGTATTGATTGAAGAGGACTCGCCCATGATTTGGCGTGGCCCCATTGTCACGCAAACCTTAACGCAACTGCTTAAAGAGACACAATGGAAAGAGTTGGATTATCTAATTATTGACCTCCCCCCAGGCACAGGCGATGTTCAGCTTACCCTGTCGCAACAAATTCCTGTCACGGGCGCTGTGATCGTGACTACGCCGCAACCCATCTCGCTCATTGATGCCAAAAAAGGCTTAAAAATGTTTGAAAAAGTCGAGATACCTATTTTGGGTATTATTGAAAACATGGCCACCCACATTTGCAGCCAGTGCAACCATGAAGAAGCGATTTTTGGTGCCAACGGTGGGCAAGAGATGGCCAAGCAATATTCGGTTGATTTTTTAGGAAGTTTGCCGCTAGACAAGCGTATTCGAGAAGATGTAGACCAAGGACAACCCACCGTAACCGCACAACCTGACAGTGAAGTGGCGCAAAAATACCGCCATATGGCGCATCAAATTAGCTATAAGATTGGAACACAAAAACGCAACTACGCCAATGTATTTCCAAAAATTGAAGTGTTAAACAGTTAAAATTCAGATTTAAAACAAGTCATGAGCCAAGAATAAAGCGTTAATAAAGTTAAGCTTACGCTTTAGGCTCAATCACAAACAGTTGATTAAATTGGGCAATCTCCAAAATACTTTGAACATCTTCTCCAACATTAATTAAGCGCACACGCGTTTTATCGCCTAACGTTTTCTCTCTTAGCAACAACAACATACCCAAAGCCGAACTGTCCATATAGGTCGCCTTCTCTAAATCGACAATAAAAACATTTGAATCGGTTAAATATTTTTCGCAATTTTCTTTAAATTCCTCATAAGCACTGACATCAAAGCTTCCAGTAACAAAGATGGTCACTCCGCCATCTTCATTCACTACCGTTTTTATACCCATAAAATTTTTGCCTGTCCTAAGAAATTTTTTATTGTCCGCTATCATAATGCAGTATGTAAACTATCTCAACCGAGAAATCATCCAATTAGACTTTTAATCCAATAAAGCTCAAAACTGAACCTTGAATATCGCTATAATATTCGGTTATCTTTTAAAGGACAGGTTGGGAAAAAAATCACATGTCAGACTCTGCACAACACCCTAGAAAAATCCTCATTACTAGCGCTCTGCCTTACGCCAATGGTCCAATTCATTTAGGCCATTTAGTGGAATACATTCAAACCGATATTTGGTCACGTTTTCAAAAGATGCGTGGGCATACCTGTACCTATGTATGTGCCGATGACGCACATGGCACGCCCATTATGCTCCGTGCACAAGCCGAAGGCATTACACCAGAGGCCTTAATTGCCAAATCATCCGAAGATCATCAAACCGATTTTTCTGGTTTTAATGTACAGTTTGACCACTATGACAGCACAAACTCACCTGAAAACAAAGCCTTTGCAGAGCAAGTGTACCTTGCCTTAAAAGAGAAAGGCTTTATTTCTCGTAAAACCATCTCTCAATACTACGATCCCGAAAAGAAGATGTTTTTGCCCGATCGCTTTGTCAAAGGTACCTGTCCAAAATGTAAAACAGAGGATCAATATGGCGATAACTGTGAAGCCTGTGGCGCAACCTACAGCCCAACCGATTTAATAAACCCTAGCTCGGCGGTATCGGGCGCAACGCCCATTGAAAAAGAGACCGATCACCTATTTTTTGAGTTAAATCAATTTGAAGAGATGCTTAAATCTTGGACACGAGAGGGGCATTTGCAAACGCAAATTGCCAACAAATTGGACGAGTGGCTCGAAAGTGGCCTACGTGCATGGGATATCTCACGTGATGCCCCCTACTTTGGGTTTGAAATTCCGGGTGAAAAAGACAAATATTTTTACGTTTGGTTGGACGCGCCCATTGGCTACATGTCCAGTTTTAAAAATTATTGCAGCCAATCTGGCTTAGATTTTGATGAATACTGGAAAGAGGATTCTAGCACCGAACTGTATCACTTTATTGGCAAAGACATCATCAATTTTCACGCCCTATTTTGGCCAGCCATGCTCTCTGGCGCAGGGTTTAGAACGCCAAGTGCCATTTTTGCACACGGATTTTTAACCGTTGACGGCCAAAAAATGTCTAAATCTCGTGGCACTTTTATTATGGCCAAAACCTATTTAGAATTTTTAAACCCCGAATACCTTCGATACTACTACGCCGCCAAGCTAACCAGTCGCATTGACGACATTGACCTTAACCTTGAAGACTTTGCACAACGCGTTAACTCCGACCTTGTCGGAAAAGTGGTTAATATTGCCAGCCGTTGCGCGGGCTTTGTGGTTAAAAAGTTTGATGGCAAACTCAGTGCCGCTTGGTCACCCGAAGCCACCGCTTTATATCAAACTTTTATCGACAAATCTGAAGAGATTGCCGACCTTTATGAAAGCAGAGATTACGGTCACGCCATGCGTGAAATCATGGCATTGGCAGATAAAGCCAATGAGTACATTGCCGAAACCGCCCCTTGGGTGCTCGCTAAAGAGGAAGGCAAAGAAGCACAACTGCACGAATCGGTTAGCCTAGGTATTAACCTATTCCGCGTACTCATCAGCTACTTAACGCCCGTGCTTCCTGTCACTGCAGAGAGAGCCAATGCCTTTTTAAAGCTTGACAATGTACAGTGGAATGACATTAAAAACCCACTGTTAGACCATAAAATTACTAAATTTAAACCACTATTAACCCGTTTAGAAATGACTGATATTCAAAAAATGGTTGAAGCCTCATCACAAACACTCAACACAACCAAAACGATTGTGGATGGAAAAAAAGGCGACTCAAACAAGAAAAAAACCAAAGCACCCAACACGTCTGCCTTCGAACCCATTGCCAAAGAGATTAGCATTGAAGACTTTGCAAAGATTGATCTACGCATTGCGAAAATCATCCACGCCGAAGCCGTGCCCGAAGCCAAAAAACTGCTTAAACTTACTTTAGATATTGGCAATGAGCAACGTCAAGTGTTTGCAGGCATCAAATCAGCCTACGACCCTGAGCAATTAATTGGTAAACACACCGTGATGGTAGCCAACTTAGCCCCCCGTAAAATGCGATTTGGGCTGTCCGAAGGGATGGTACTCGCCGCAGGTTCAGGAGGCAGTGATCTTTATATATTATCGCCCGATGAAGGGGCAACGCCAGGAATGCGAGTTAAATAACACCTTTCAATCTACGTTGTAGTAAGGATACCGCCCATCATGCAAGAGTACGTTTTAATTTTAATCAGTACCGTACTGGTTAACAATTTCGTATTGGTTAAGTTTTTAGGACTTTGCCCCTTTATGGGTGTGTCTAAAAAAACCGATGCTGCACTGGGCATGGGCTTGGCAACTACCTTTGTGTTAACCCTGTCCTCGGTATTAAGTTACATCATTTTCAACTATCTACTGCAACCTTTTGGACTGGAATATCTGCAAACCATCGCCTTTATTCTTGCTATTGCGGCGGTAGTAGGCTTTACTGAGATGGCCGTTCATAAAACCAGCCCTACGCTGTATCAAGTATTGGGCATTTACCTCCCCCTAATTACCACCAACTGTGCGGTACTAGGGGTGGCGTTGTTAAATGTTACAGAGAACAACAACTTTTTAGAGTCAGCGTTTTTTGGTTTTGGTGCCGCCGTTGGCTTTACCTTAGTGATGGTACTATTTGCCTCATTGCGAGAGCGCATTGATGCCTCCGATGTGCCCGCCCCTTTTAAAGGCGCACCCATCGCATTAATTACCGCAGGGTTGATGTCTATGGCCTTTATGGGATTTGGAGGAATGGTTCATTAGTATTACCGCCGCCATTCTTATTTTTGTTGGGCTTGCCATCGTATTTGGCTTATTACTCGGATATGCCGCCGTTCGCTTTAAAGTGGAAGGCAACCCGATGGCTGAACAGATTGATAAAATTTTGCCTCAAACCCAATGTGGTCAGTGTACCTTCCCCGGTTGCAAACCTTACGCCGAAGCACTCGCCAAAGGTGAAACCGAAGTTAACCTCTGTATCCCTGGTGGCACCGATACGATGATACTCATCTCTGAAATAACAGGGCTTGAACCTAAAGAGGTGGAAGTCACCGAAGCCGAGCATAAACCCAAAGAGACCGCTTTTATTGATGAAGACGTTTGCATTGGCTGTGTTTTGTGCATTAAAGCCTGCCCCGTTGATGCCATTTTAGGCGCGACCAAGCTCATGCACACCGTCATTCAATCCGAGTGTACTGGGTGTGATAAATGCGCTCCCGTCTGCCCTGTAGACTGTATTGATATGCGCGCCCCACCAGTCTCCCTTGAAAACTGGCAGTGGCCGGAACCCACAATAAAATCAGAAGGAGAGGCAAAATGAGTTCGATATTTATGCAAGCGTTCGTTCGCCCCCTCTCCATTATCTACCCCATGGCAAAACGTTGGTTACACCGTTTTCATGGTGGAGTGTTTCCTAAAACGTACAAATCACTCTCTTTAAAACACCCAATTCGATCCACAGTCATTCCAGAGAAGTTAATTTTGCCCGTTAAACAACTCACAGGGCAAAAAATAGCATGGCACGTCGCCATTGGCGATACAGTACAAAAAAACCAATGCTTAATCAGTGCGGCAAAAGAGAATAAAAAAGGCATTATTGTCCCGATTCACGCCCCCACATCGGGGGTAATTCACGCCATTGAAATGATGTCTTTGCCGCATCCGTCTGGGTTAAGTGCCTTGTCAATTATTATCAAACCCGATTTGAAAGACACCGCACTTAACAATGTACTTAATGTCAGTGGAAAAGTTCCCGAAACCCCGCAACAGCTTAAGGACATTTTGCTTAATGCAGGCATTGTCGGATTAGGTGGCGCAGGGTTTCCAACCTTTGCCAAACTGCCCAATCAAACAGGCATAATTAACACCCTCATTATTAACGGAGCCGAGTGCGAACCTTTTATTACCTGCGATAATTTATTGATGCAAACACAAGCACAAGATATTCTAAACGGCGCAATCATGGTAGCTCAAACACTGGGCATACCGTCCATTATTTGTGGTATTGAAGAAAACAAACCCACCGCGATTCAAGCGATGAATGCCGCAGCGGCAACCCTCTTAAAAAACACACCTAACCTTAGCATTACCATCCAAACCTTACCAGCCGTCTACCCCATGGGGGGGGAAAAACAACTGATTAAAGAGCTAACGGGCATTGAAGTTCCCGCAAAAACACACGCCATTGACAGCGGATTGCTGGTTTTTAACGTTGCCACCTTTGCCGCTATTTTTAAAGCCATCACGCTTGGAGAGCCTCTCACACAACGTTTGGTGACCATTGCTGGCTTAGGCTTAAAACATTCTTACAATACCAACGCCCTGATTGGCACGCCTTTTCTCACCTTAGCCAAGGCGGGAGAGCCGATCCATCCCATACAAACCCCACTGATTATGGGCGGCCCCATGATGGGATTTCAAGTGGCCGACAATCAAGTGCCCGTCATTAAAACCACCAACTGCATTTTGGTGCAACCGCCCGAACCCGCCACAGAAACCATCGTCATGCCCTGCATTCGCTGTGGTGAGTGCATGGACGCTTGCCCCGTTAACTTACTCCCACAGCAGATGTTTTGGCACAGTCAAGCCCATGAGTTTGAAAAGGTTGAAAAACTCAATGTTTTTGACTGTATTGAGTGTGGCTGTTGCAGTTACGTCTGCCCCAGTCACATACCACTGGTGCAGTTTTACCGTCATGCCAAGTCTGAAATCAAACACATTCATGCCGAACAACAAGCGGCCGAGTTAGCCAAACAGCGCCATGAATTTCGATTGGCGCGTATTGAGCGCGAAAAACAAGAACGTGAAGCACGTATTAAAGCGAAAAAAGCCGCTGTTAAAAAACAAGCCTCAGAAGCGGAAAAACCCAGTGGCGCATCTTCGGCCAAATCTGCCGCCATAAAAGCCGCCGCAGCACGAGCGGCCGCAAAACGCGCAACTCAGCAGGGTTCGGAACAAAATGTAAACGAAATTTCTCCCCCCCCCCTATCCGCACGCCAAAAAGCCATTGAAACGGCTAAAAAACAAGCGGCGGCTAAAGTAGGTTCTAAAGTTGCCCCCAATAAAGACCCCAGAACCTCAGCCAAGCAAGCGGCCAAAAAAGCCGCTGCCATGGCCGCGGCAAAACGCCGTACCCAAACAAACCACGAGAACAATTCCGACGCAACGTCCAAAATAGATTCAAAACAAGCGATGAATGATAAACGCAAACAAGCCATGGAAACCGCTAAAAAACGTGCCGCTGAACGAAAAGCGCGTAAAGCAGAACAGGAGCCCCCTAAATGAGTTCACTCACTCCACAGTCTTCACCACTTTCTTCCCCGTTTGCGCATAACAATCAATCAGTTCGTCGCCTTATGGTTAGGGTTCAATTGGCGGTCATCCCTGCCTTATTGGTTCACATCTACCTATTTGGCTTTGGCATTGTCATTCAGTGGCTATTGGCGTTTGCTACCTTAATGGTGGTTGAGTTCACGATGCTTAAACTCCGTAATCGACCCATTCGCCCTTTTATTACCGACATGAGTGCCATGATTACCGCCACCGTTTTGGTCTTTTGCATCCCCGCAGGCGCACCTTGGTGGATTATTGTAAGCGGAACGGCCTTTGCTCTTATTTTTGGTAAACACATTTACGGTGGTTTAGGCTACAACCCCTTTAACCCCGCCATGTTGGGCTACGCTTTTTTATTGCTCTCCTTCCCGGTGCAAATGACACAATGGACTGCCCCCACCGAAATCCTCGATTATGCCGTGAGCTTCAACAACAGCCTGCACTTAATCTTCACAGGCAGCCTGCCACAAGCGGCATTAGAAGCCAACTTAACAGCCAACCTAGATATGGTCAGCGCCGCCACGCCATTAAGCCAGTTACAAACAGGGCTTACCCAAGGGCAAGGAGTCACTGAAAGCTTAACTCCCATTGCATTAGAAGCCCAAACGCATTACCAAAATGGTTCCTTTATAAATGGCTTTTTTTACAACACCGCACAATTCTTTAGCTTAAACAGTTGGGCTTGGGTCAATGTCGCTTTTTTAATCGGCGGGCTCTGGTTACTTGCCGTCAGAGCCATTCGCTGGCAATACCCCGTTGGCTTTTTAGGCAGCTTAACCCTGATTAGCTTTATTTTTTACAGCATAGATCCCAATACCTACCCACCCGTAGATTTTATGCTGTTATCAGGCGGTACCATGCTGGCGGCCTTTTTTATTATTACCGACCCCATCACCTCCAGCACTACCCCAAAAGGACGCTTTATTTTTGCCTGCGGTATTGGGGTTTTAGTTTACGTAATTCGTACGTGGGGTATTTTTCCAGACGGCATTACCTTTGCGGTGTTGCTCATGAACATCGCCGTGCCACTCATCGACCAGTACACACAACCCCGTGTGTATGGTCATAAATAGGATAAAAAAAGGAAGGAGATGCTGTTAAATATTTAACCCCGAAATTTTATGGCCTTGACCTCTGCTCAAAAAGCCGTATAGATAGACGCAATACCGTATACACATTCTGTTAGAATTCCTTCATGATTAAAATACCTAAAATACAACAACGCCCCGTAAACCCTAGTGTTTTTGAAGCGGCAACACAGCTTGGTCTAACGCCATTACAAGCAAAACTCGTTGCCAGTCGAATGGATGATACCACGCATTTAGAAAAAATCATTTTCCCCAAACTCAAACACATTCAACACCCCAATGATTTAAAAAATGCCACACAAGCCGCACAACTCATCGTGCAAGCCATTCAAAGCAACGGCGTGATTGTCCTCGCTACCGATTATGACACCGATGGTGTTACCTCTGCATGGGTCGCCAAAACCGCACTAGTCAACTATTTTGGTGTCCCCAATGATCGAGTGGTTCATATTATTGGTGAACGCAAACAGGGCTATGGCATTACCGATGAAGTGGTCGATCGCATTTTAGACATCCCTAAACCCATTTCACTCGTTATTTCCGCCGATCAAGGTTCCAGTGATGAACCCCGTATTGCCCGATTAAAAGAGTCAGGAATTAACGTTTGCATTACCGACCATCACCAACTGCCACAAGAGGGGGTTCCATCCAGTGCCGCCTGCACCGTCAACCCACAGCAAGCGGGCTGTAAATACGACAAAACCGTTGCGGGCTGTTATGTCATATTTATTGTTATGACACAGGTTAGACAAGCACTCATTGAAGCAAGTCATCTCCCCAAAGAGTCCCCTACCCTAAAAGCGCTAAGCATGAACGTAGCTCTCGGAACGGTTGCCGATAGCGTCAGCCTAAAAAGTCCAAATAATCGTGCTATTGTGCAAGCAGGGTTGCATTTTATTAATCAATTTAAATCCCCCGCTTGGCAAGCGATGCAACAACTAAACGACAACAACAAACAGCCGTACGACGCTGAGTTCTTAGGTTTTCAAGTTGCCACCCGTATCAATGCCGCCAGCCGAGTCAGTGATGTTACCACGGCTTTTAACTTTTTAACCGCCGCCAGCCCACAACAAGCTCAACAGCACTTAGAACAACTCGATGCCGACAACTTAAATCGTCGCAGCCAACAAGACGGTATGCTAACCCAAGCCAAGGCCATTGCAGAACAACGCTATCACCCTAATAAATACACCCTAACCGTTCGAATGCAAGGCAATGCGGGCATTCAAGGCATTATTGCTTCTCGTATTGGCGAACAGTATGGCCTACCCACTATTGCCATGACCGACTTAGAAGATGGCTTTATTGCTGGCAGTGGCCGTGGCATTGTGCCTAGTATTGATCTACGCGAAGCGTTTCAATGGATGGCCGATCAACACCCAAACCTATTTGTTTCCATGGGCGGCCATGCGGGAGCGGCAGGCTGCATGATTCCCGAACAACATTTTGACACTTTTGAAGCACTTTTTGAACAAGCCATTCAAAACCAAATTGGTGACGAACCCCCTACTCCCATTATAGAAACCGATGGCAGCTTAAGTGCTGAAGAGCTGTGCCCACAACTCATTGACGAAATCAACCTATTAGAACCCTACGGCAGAGAGTGGCCTAAACCTTTGTTTTCAGGTAACTTTACCATTAAAGAAATCCGAGCCGTTGGGCAAACCAAAACCCATCTTTCATTTAAACTACAAGGCGAACAGCAACAAATACTTTCTGCCATTTACTTTAATGCTAAACCCTCCAAGGAAAGCCCCGATCCATTTCAAAAAGGCGACAATATTCACTGTGTTTACCAACCCAATCTCAACACTTATTATGGGCGAACCACCTTGCAACTTCGATTGGTTACGGCACAAAAAGTTTTATAATTTCTCATCCTGCTAGATAACGATACCAATTATAGAGTAAGGTGGTAGAATTTAACTCAATTTTAGAATTTCAAAGACTTTAATAAAAATGATGAAACACAGACTCGCTGTGGCAGCCAATATTTTAAACCAAGTAAACTTACCTAGCATTTCAACCGAAGTGGCACGACTGCAAGATG
>JAMOLY010000036.1 GCA_027068835.1 Thiomicrorhabdus sp.
GGCTATTCAAATTTTTAAAACCAAAATGAATAGCCAATTTAAACCTTTTCCTAGCGAAATTGTACGCAACAAATGGATTTTAAAAGTACCCGTTGACTATGGCTTAGAAGACTAATACCATGCTCAACGCTTAAAATATTGATACACTAAGGAAAAATTAAAACAGGACAGTCGCGTGAATTTTACCCCCCCCCCTCAAAGCATTGATGATGTTAAAGCCGATTTAGTAAAACGCTTTACTCATTTTGAAAACCCAAAAGATCGTTATAAATATTTAATTGATATGGGAAAACAACTGCAAAACCTAGACGAATCCTTTCAAACCGATGAAAATCGTATTCATGGCTGCCAATCTCAAGTATGGATTCATATTAAAGAAAAAGACGGTCGTTTATATATGCAAGCCAAAAGCGATGCCGCCATTGTATCCGGGCTAATTGCACTGTTGCTTAAAATTTACCATGGCAGAACACCAGAAGAAATTGTAAATACCCCCTTAGATTTTTTAGGGCAGATCGGCTTACTGCAACAACTATCACCCAACCGCTCCACAGGGCTGTACCATATGATTCAACGCATACAGTCAGAAGGG
The DNA here is from genome assembly GCA_027068835.1 of Thiomicrorhabdus sp. GTDB lineage: Bacteria > Pseudomonadota > Gammaproteobacteria > Thiomicrospirales > Thiomicrospiraceae > Thiomicrorhabdus. The sequence goes on from JAMOLY010000036.1 coordinate 593, forward strand.
AAAAAACGATTGGGTAAATAATCAATCACATAAAACCAACAAAAACTCAGCACAACCCCGCCTAAAACGCTCACTCATAAACCCGTCCATCACGTTTCAACCAACCGCCAATGTGTCGGCCTTTTGGATCGTGGTGTGTCCAGTGTACGACACCACCTCGTTCGCTCCATTCGTATTCGCCGTAAAATTCTATGGTGTTCCCTTTTCTTACATTGGGGATTCTAGGAGCTAGGTCAATATTGTGTGCAATTAAAATGGTTTGACCTGAAGCGAGGCGTAAAATAAATTTTTGGTGACGACTGCCTTTGTTGTCATCAGGTAAAACGCGGCTTACCCGCCCCACACCTTGCATTTGTATGTCACTGAGTTTATTTTGATAAGCATTGTAAATGGTTTGTTCTTGTTGGCTTAACCTACTCTCTTTGGCAAACACATCAAGCGAGTTGGGATTTTGTTGAAAAAACCCATAAGTTCCAATACCGATAACCAGTGCAATGATAAGGTGCTTCATAATAAAATCCTCTGTTTTTTAATTGTTACGTGCTGAGTTACATGATTGAACCAACAAGGGGGGGGGATAAATTTTTATCCCCCCCTATTATCAGAATTTTTTCTATTTTGAGCGCGAACTTCTGGATTTTACATCTAAATAATCACGCCACTGGTCACCAATTAAATTGACTGCCAATACTACTAACATCAAGGCAATACCTGGAGCGAGTACTAAGTGAGGAGCCATTAAGAGATAACGTGTGCCCTCTTTAATCATGCTGCCCCATGAGGCATCGGGGGGTTGTACGCCCAGCCCTAGGAATGAAAGCCCTGCTTCGGAGATGACTGCGCCCGCAATACCAAAGGTAGCTTCAACCCCTAGGGGGGCTAAAATTAAGGGCAGTACATGGCGAAACAACATCAGTGGCGTAGATACGCCTAAAGAGCGAGCGGCTAAAATATGTTCTCGATGACGAATACTCAAGGTTTGCGCCCGTGCTAAACGGGCGTAGCCCACCCAACCGACCACCACCAAAGCGAATACGACATTTTCAATCCCAGGCCCTAAAATTGCGGCAAGGGCAATGGCCAAGAGTAACCCTGGAAAGGCTAAGAAAACATCAATGATTTTGGTAATTATTTTATCGGTGAGTCCACCCATATAACCACTGTAAATGCCAATGGTAGTACCAATGATCGCGGAAAAAAATACCACGCCTAAGGCGACAAACAAGGACGTTTGCGCCCCTAATATTAAGCGCTCTAATACAGGGCGGCCAAGTTCATCCGCTCCCAAAACCTGCGAACTTAAAAGTGTTTGCGTACTGGGGGGGGATAAAAATTGTGACAACACCACTTCATTGGCATGATCGCCAATAAAAAAACCTGCAAACGCCATGAGCAACCACACAATCACAACGCTGTAACTGAAATACTTTAACATCTTGGCTTAACCATTTTGGTTATTTTAATCACCTTGCCCATCCTTATTTCACCACTCTAAAATCACTATTTCGCCACTCTAATCCGCGGGTCTAACCAGCCGTAAGCCAGTTCGGTTAGGGCATTAATGGTAATGTACGCCACACTGATAACTAAAATACAGCCTTGCACCACAGGGTAATCACGTCGTTGAATTGACTCCACCAATAATTGCCCCAAACCTGGCCAATCAAATACTACCTCGGTAATGACCGCACCTCCCAATAAAGTGCCTAATTGCAATCCTAAAATGGTTACCACAGGCAGTAAGGCATTGAGCAGTGCATGTTTGCCATACACCAATCGTGCGGGTAATCCTTTGGCTTGAGCGGTGCGAATGTAATCTTCATGCAACACTTCCAATAATGAGGCACGTAACATTCGGGCTAAAATAGCAGCCAAAGCCGTTCCCAGAGTCACAGCGGGCAACACCCAAGAGAAAGGTTGCTCTGCGCCACTCACGGGTAACCATGCCAAGCCTAATGAAAACAGCAAAATAAGCATAGGCCCCAACCAAAAATTGGGAATGGAAACGCCAATTAAAGAGACGGTCATTGAAAGGTGATCTGGCCACTTACCTGCTCTTAGCGCCGCCCAAAGCCCTAATGGAAATGAAACTAATGCGGCAATGATTAACGCCATCAACGCCAGTTGCAGTGTCATCGGAAACCGTTCAGCAATAAGCTCTGAGACGGGTTGATGAAAGAAAAGAGACTCCCCCAGATCGAGCTGAAAAACTCCTGTAATGTAATTCCAATACTGAGTACTGATGGGCAAGTGCAAACCCAATTGTTCGCGCAGAGCGGTTTCATCCGCAGGGCTTGCCCAATCACCCAACATAACGGCAACAGGATCGCCCGGTACGAGGTGAATTAAAAAGAAAACCAGTGTTCCCACGACCCATGAGATAAAAATCACCGATCCGAGCAGTCTAAAAAAATACGAAATCATGCTTGAATCAATACCTCTGTGCCTACGTCAACCAAATCAAACAACGTCATCACATCTTGGTTACGCATACGAATGCAACCGTGTGACAGAGCCTCGCCCATTGGTTCGGTATCTGGTGTGCCATGAATATAAATATAACGCTGCATACTGTCTACCTTCCCTAACCGATTCACGCCCAGCTCTTTGCCAGAAAGCCAAAGAATACGACTCAACACCCAATCACGATTTGGGAACTCACAGGCTAGTACATCACTGTAAATTTCTCCCGTAGGTCGTCTGCCTACAAATACTGTATTGATGGGCTGATTTTGCCCAATTTTAGCACGTACAAGATGACAACCTAAAGGGGTCTTACCTGAATTTTTCTCCCCCCCTATGCCATTTAAAGCCGAGCTGATAGCGTATGTACACACCTCTTTATCGGCTTGATAAAGACTTAAGGTTTGTGAAGTAATGGAGATAACAATGGAAACGGATAAGGGATTCAAAAAACTATAACACTCATTAATGATTTAAAAAGAAAGAAACATTAATTGCACCAAATGCCGCATTATCTTGTTGTTGCTCAAACTCTTTTGAACGCATAACATTACTGAATGACACGCGTACGTTACGATGCTGATAAGCAATGCCATATTGAAAGTCTAACACAAAGCGTTCTTTATCCACTCGGTGACTCTCCTGAAAAGTATTACCATCCAAAAAAATATTTTGCAACATCGCCCGCCCCTCAACACCACCAAAAACATACCAACCTTTTCCGTCTTTGGCGGCACTGAAAAAAGAAGTACCTGGAAATCCTGGGCTAATATTAGGTGGCCCAATGTCATTTCTTAAGTGCTGTCCAAAACGAAACATCATGCCTACGCCCGCATAGGTGTAAACATTTCCTAATGCAATCACGCGGTGTGGCGACCATGAATATTCCAAACGATTATCCAGTGCCGAAAAATATTCCGATTTTCGTACATACGTTGCCACCACCCCCAATTCATCTTTTAACTGATTTTTCCAACCATTAGATATCTCTGAACCAATTAATTTATGAAATTCATTCTGAACATACCCTGCTTGAGAGGAAGGACCAACGACACCAAAGGTTAGCTCAAACGCATTTATTTCACGTTGATTTGGCGTATTTTTAATCAAAGAGGCCACTGAAGAGCTCCAATAGAGCCAACCCGCATAAGGCCGGTCATTCTTTACTAACGCCTCAGACGCCACATCTTCTGGGGTAAACATTTTTTGCCCCAATGAGTAACCACCTCCCTTAATTTCTCCTTTTATAAAAAAGGGCAATCCCTCTACCCAACTCTCCAACCACAAAGGTGGCGTGTGTCGTTGCATTCGATTAATTTGCAAACCATTGGTATAAAAACGATCATCTCCACTGCCAAAAAGGTCATTTTCAATTTGAACTCCCCAATAAGTAGGCTCTTTTAAGTTGCTTGCAGCGGACTCTGAAACAACAATAGGAACAAATAAAACACCTGCCAAAAATGTCATTCCTTGCAATGTCTTTTTTTTCATCATTTCTCCCCCCCCCTATAATTAAATACCTTAAGCATACTCTACACAGATACAACCTGCTTTTTTACTTGCAATAAACCATCCAAGCGACCGTCCGAATATAATCTGTACCCTGTTAAATTAGATCGCATAACCGAATATTGACTCTCATACCACAACGGCAAAATTGCAAGCGTCTCTTGCAAGCGGTGTTGCAGTTGGCGGTACAGTTTGGCTTGCTCCACCAGAGAGGGCGTTTTACCTGCGGCACGAATCAACTCATCCGCTCGATCATCTCGATAACGCCCACGGTTAGCACCGTTAGGAGGAACCGCTTCCGAATCAAACGCGTACTGAAAAATATCGGGACTTTTAATGCCCACCCATGCCAAACTGTAAAGTTGAAACCGCCCCTGCTTAATGTCGCTGTAAAAAGTTCCCCAATCGTAGCTTTGAATATTAAGATGAATGCCTATTTTTTTAAGCTGTGATTGATAAATTGTCGCCAATCGAATCCGCGTAGGATCATTAGAAATTTTATAACTTAGTTCAATAATCGTTTGATTTTGATCGTTTTTTTTAATTAGATCGTTAGGAATTTTAACTTGCGTTAAGAGCTGTTTAGCTTTTTGAGGATTGTACTCATACGCAGGAATATCTGCCGTACCACACCAATGTTCAGGCACTAATAGCCCCCCAGCCAAACGGGCGTGTCCATTAAACATTGCATTTACAATCGCTTGGCGATCAATGCCGTGTGCAATCGCTTGACGCAACGCGGGTTGTGCCAAAAGAATGTCTTCAAAATTAAAGCCAATGTACCCAAAATTAGTGCCTTTAAACCACTGCACCGTCAAATTAGGTTGTTTTTCACAATACTGTACCAACTCAGGCGACAGGTCATTTTGAATGATATCCAACTCGCCTTTTTGTAACTTTAACACCCGAACGGTCGCGTCTTTTACAGGCAAGAACTCAAGTGAGACTTGATCATTAAGCCGTTGTAATACCAACTTTTGTTCGGTTAACGACACAAATAAACTCGCGCCATTTCCGATTGGCTCTTCTTGAAAAAGATGCCCAGATTCCATTAAGCTTGCGGGCAAAATACCAATCACCAACCGTCCAACAAACAGTGCATCCTCTTTACTGAGAATAAAATCAACCTGCTGTGCATTAATGGCCATCACCTTTTGAATGCCCTTAAGGGAGCCACGGTGTGCTGAGCCAAAACCGGGGTCTAAAATGCTCTGATAAGTGGCCACCACATCATGTGCGCTCATGGGTAAGCCATTATGGAATGGGGGTTGCTCTTGCAACGTAAAACGGTAATGAATCGGCGACAATACCTCCCACGTAGCCAAATCTGGTACGGGTAAAAACTGCTCATCAAAATCAATCAGTTGTCGATAAATCAAACGGTTAATTCGACTGGAAAGCGCATCGGTCGCTTTGCGCGGGTCAAGCATTCTTGGGCGTGAGGTAATGCCCATTCGAATGATATTCTCAGAATCTTCCCGATTCGTACAACCGCTACCCGCCAGCACACTCATGCCCGATAAGCCAAACAGACTGTTTTTAAAAAATTGACGCCGCTTCAGTTGCTTTTGTTGTTTCAAGGCGAAATCGCTTTATTAACCACAATCATTTCAGAGTCCTGCAACAGTCGATCAAACACGGTTAAATCTTCCATGGTTAAATCACCCAAAATGGATTCTAACCGTAACCGATTTAACACTTGATTGTGCATCGCTTCAATCAGGTTTTTACGCGCGACGGTTTGATTGGCTCGTGCTAAAAACACATCCAACAAGCTCTTTAAACCAACCTGATAACCCTCTTCCACGGATTCTAAGAAAGCATCGTTAGATTTTACGGCTTCTTTTAACGCCGACAATAATGCACGGCCACTCTCTAAGTTACGCACTTGAATTCGTGATTGCAGACGTGCTTCTTCCCGACTGTTACGCAGTTGTTCTTTGGTGGCATTAAACTGATAACGCGCCGCACTGACTTTAGAGGAGGTTCCGCCACCTGAATACAGTGGCAACGTAACACTCACACCAATGGAGCTTTGTTGCGAATCTCTAAAAAAGATGCCGCCTGCATCATCGGTATAGGTGGTATCAGACAATTTTGCCTGAAAATTAATCGAAGGCCAGTGTCCTCCTTTTTGCAAATCCACCTCAAGCTCTGCAGTCTCTAATTGAGACTGGGTTTGCTTAACGGTTAAACTTTGGCTTTCCGCTTGTTGCTCCAACACATATAAATCCAGTGGCATCTCTGGCAAATCTGCCTGCATCGAGAATGATTTAAGTTGAGTCACGGGCTTACCGGTAAGTTTCATCAACTCTTCAAACTGAATATCCAGCGCATTTTCAGCATTAATACGTTCCGATTTAGACAGGTCGTAACTGGATTTTGCTTGCAATACATCCACACGACTGGCCAGCCCCACCTCTTCCGAAGCCTGTGCACGTTCCAACTGCGAAAGATCGGCACGCTCTTTGGCTTTAAACAGCTCCAACGTTTTTTGTGCCAGCAATGCATTAAAATATCGCTCGGCAGTACGTAAAATCAGATCTTGCTCCGCTGTTTTTAATTTAAAATCAGAGGTTTTTAAACTGTGCTTAACCTGCTCAAACCCCGCCCACACTTCGTGTTTGTAAATGGACTGGTTTAAGGTTAATGACATCTTTCGAGTAGTCACATCACTGGTATCATTGTCACTGTCGGTCACAAAATAACTGGCATCTGCCTGAATCGTTGGCAATAATGCCGCTTTGGCGGTATCGTAATTTTGCTGTTCCGCCTGATATTGCGCCCGTGCCTGTGCCAACGGTGCATCTTGCAACACCGACATTTGATACACATCCACCAATCCCACCGCCTGATTCGCATTCGCCAATGCAAACGGACTGATAGAAGCGGCAAAAAACAACGCACAAAATTTTATCCCCCCTCTATTCCACAGGAAAAAGGGGGGGAAATTTTTATCTGCTTTACGCAATACTTTCTTATTTATTAATATTTTCTTATTTATTAAAACCATCTTCTGATACCTTTTTTACGCTCTCGTTCAAAGAGTTTGAATGAAGATCACTTTTTCTTTCGTCCAAACTCCAACAGATAAACGGATGCTCACTTAAGCTTACATTATAATAACGTGTTACGTTGGTCACCTCTTGCCCAGCCCAAGAAGGCATTTCAATGCACTCCTCTTCCGAGGCCAGTTCAACCTCGGCCACGATTAACCCTAAATTTTCACCTAAAAATTCGTCGACTTCCCAAATGTGTTGTCCCACTTTTACTAAGTAGCGGTACTTTTCAATAACAGGGCCTACGGCTAATGTAGCAAGAATTTTTTGTCCCTCTTCCAGAGGAATGTCATATTCATACTCGTCTCGACTCAAACCAATTTCGAGGCTTTTGATGTTCATATTGGCTTTACAGCCTTCAATACGAACCCGAATGGAACTTTTTGCCCCCCCCTTAAAAATATCGTTTAAATAGCCTTGTGCAAAATGGGTTTTTTGATGCGCTAGGGCTTTCCAGTCGTCATTTTTAACTAAAAATTTTCGTTCAATTTCTCTTGCCATTCGCTTATCCGTACACGCCAGTTGAAAGGTAACGATCACCTCGGTCACAAATAATGGTAACAATCACCGCGTTTTCCACTTCACTGGCTACTTGCAATGCCGCCGCAACCGCCCCACCAGATGAGACGCCGCCAAAAACACCCTCCTGTTTTGCCAGTTTTCGCATGGTCTCTTCGGCGGTGGTTTGTGCCATATCAATGGTGCGATCCACTCGGGTATTTTGGTAAATCTTAGGCATGTACTCCGCTGGCCAACGACGAATCCCAGGAATCGCCGCCCCCTCTTCGGGTTGCACGCCTACAATTTGAATGTTGGGGTTTTGCTCTTTTAAAAACATTGAGACACCCATAATCGTGCCTGTTGTGCCCATGGCACTGACAAAATGAGTGACTTTCCCCCCCGTATCTCGCCAAATTTCAGGCGCAGTACTTTGGTAATGTGCCAATGGATTATCAGGATTTGAAAATTGATCTAAAATAAACCCTTCTCCGCCTTGCCCCATCTCATCCGCTAAATCGCGTGCGCCCTCCATGCCTTGCGCTTTGGTTACGGTAATGAGCTCGGCTCCGTAAGCGGCCATAGATGCCTTACGCTCCATGCTCATATTGTCTGGCATAATCAGTTTGATTTTATAGCCCATTAATGAGGCCGCCATCGCCAAAGCAATGCCTGTATTGCCACTGGTGGCTTCAATCAGGGTATCACCGGGCGTAATATCACCACGTTTTTCCGCTTGTTGAATCATATTTAATGCGGCACGATCTTTAACGGAGCCTGCGGGATTATTGCCTTCTAGCTTAACCAATACTACGCTATTAGTGTTTGAATTGACCATTCGTTGCAATTGCACCAAGGGGGTATTTCCGACAAAGTCCATTAAGGTTTTAAACGACATGATCTATTCCTTTCGTTATTCAATGCTTGACCACAGTAGGCCTAAGGCGATTAAGAGCGGTGTGACAATATTAATTATGACATTCATTGCTAATATAGGCGGTAATTTTTCACTATTTTTAGTACATCTTAATAGTCTATTTAACATTGGAATAAGCAATACAACACCACTCAAAGCGAGCCAGACGGTATTGGGCAATTGAAAAACAGTAATCGCTATCGCCAAACTTAGGTACGCAAATAGAGCAAACATTATAAAAATTTTGACGCCTGTTTGAATGTCGTATTTCATTAAAATATTAAAACGCCCCACTCGTTTATCTGCCGTAATATCTGGAATTTGATTTAACAGCAATAAATTATTCACCCAAAAAAAAGGAACCAGTGAGAGGGATAAGGCAAGCCAAGAAAAGGAGTGCGTCCAAACAAGGCCTACCCCTACAACCATAATGGGGCCAAAAGCAATTCCCGGTGCAATCAAACACAACCAAGGCAAACGTGTAATCGTTTGAGTGTAAAAAACAATCAATAAAACACCTACAATACCCAGCGGCAATAACACCCAGCCAGTTAAAAAAATTAAATAACCACCTAATACAATCAGTGCGCCCATCGCCACCCAAAAGGCATTTAAAACATAGGTTGCGGCTTTCGGGTTATTTGGTAAGGCACCACTTCCTCCGCTAAAAGGCGTTTTTTCGGTCATGGCATCCAATCCCGATTGAAAATCTTGATACTCATTTAATAAATTAACGGCGACATGTGCCAACACGGCAGTAAGTGAAATAAGAATAAACAGGAACATTGACCAAGTTGCACCTTGATACAGTGCAATGGCTGTGCCAAGAAAGACAACCGATAAACTTAATAGAAGAAAGGGAGCGCGTACGGCAAGAAAAACAGCTTTAGTCATCATACATTTACGCTTTTTTTAACACCCACGCTTGATGAATTTTGGTATTACGCTCAAAATCTCTTGGCATGGTTTTTCGAGTAATGTCCTCAATAGAAATTCCATCTAAAGCTTCTTTGTCTAGTTTAAACTTGCGTAAATTATTGGAAAACACTAATTGACCGCCGGGGTTTAATAAACGCATGGCCTGCTCAATTAACGTTACATGGTCTCGCTGAATGTCCAACGTGCCTTCCATTCGTTTTGAGGTAGAAAACGAGGGGGGGTCTAAAAAGATCACATCAAACCCTTCGGTTGGGGCTTGGCTCTCTTTTTCGAGCCAGTCGAGTACATCGGCTTGTTTTAAACGGTGTTTTGATTCGTCTATGCCATTGTTCATTAAGTTATGCTTTGCCCAATATAAGTAGGTTTTGGACATATCAATGCTTAAACTGCTGCTTGCCCCTAATGTTGCGGCTTGTGCAGTAACGGTGGCGGTATAACAAAACAGATTTAACAGTGATTTTCTGCGGGATTTTTGCGCCACAAAAGCACGTACATCGCGGTGATCTAAAAAGAGGCCTGTGTCTAAGTAGTCAGTGAAGTTCACCCGCAGTTTTGTGCCATTTTCAATCACGGTATAAAAGTGTTTATTTTCGTCCAGCTTTTCGTATTGCGACGAACCTTTTTGCTTCTCTCTTACTTTAAATACAATGTGATCAGTGGCAAGTTCAAATACGCTCGGTAATACCGAAAGTGCTTCATACAGTCGTTTTTTAGCTTTGGTTTTATCAACCGTTTTAGGCGCGGCGTACTCATTAACCACTAACCACTCACCGCCTTCAACGGTATGATAATAATCAACCGATAAAGCATATTCTGGCATATCGGCATCATACACACGGTAAGCGTTAATGTCGTATTTTTTAGCCCACTTTCGCAAAGGCTTTAAGTTTTTCTTTAAACGGTTGGCAAACATTTTTGCCCCTTCCGTTTCCGAGAGGTCAGGATAAGCCGTTTGTACGCCTTCGGCTAAATCTGCCCCCCCCTTAATTGCGGGTTCACGGTGATAGGTTTCGATGACATCAAATCGAAACAACTTACACTCCATGGGACCATTGGCAAATTTATGACTTCGTTTGGCTTTGAGTCCCAAATACATACCTAGCTCAGGATTGCCTGTAAAAACAGCGGCTTGCCAGCCATCAAACTCTGATTTCAGGTAATTACCCAAGGCGGTGTAAATGCGCTTAACCTCTTCGACCTCACCCAAACGCTCACCATACGGAGGGTTGGATATCACCAAACCGGGAGTCCAATCGCCCCAAATACGACCTTGTTCAACCGTCATCTGCTTCACTTCAATCTGCTTAAAATAGCCTGAGTTTAAAATAGCCTCTTCTGCAATGTCGAGTGACTTGTGTGAGGAATCGGAGCCATAAATTTTGGGTAAGTTCGCTAAGCCCGTCACTTTACGCGTTCGAGCTTCGTCTACTAAACGTTGCCACAATAACGCGTCGTGTTGTTTCCACTGGTTGAGCAACATGCGATCTTGTTTGTCAAGTCCTGGGGCGGCATCGGATGCCATCATGGCGGCTTCGATTAAAAAGGTGCCTGAGCCACACATAGGATCATACAAACTGCCCCCCTGTTTGGCGATTTCTGGCCAGCCTGAACGCAATAGCAGTGCCGCCGCAATGTTCTCTTTTAAAGGTGCTTTCACCTGCTGACCTTCTCGATAACCACGCTGGTGCAAGCTGTAACCCACTAAATCAATGCTCAACGTCAGTTGATTACGGTTTAAGTGCCCATGCACGCGTAAATTGGGGTGAACGGTATCAACTTGAGGGCGCTCATCTGTTTTAGCCATAAAATAATCAACAATGCCGTCTTTTATTTTAAGCGCACCATAATGGCTGTGGTCAATGCCCATGCCCTTTCCTGAAAAAGAGACCGCAAACGAATCTCGTACATCCATGTGGTTTTGCCAGTTAAGTTTTGCCACCTCGGTCGTTAGCTGCTCTTGATTGTCCAGCTCAAGCTCCAGCACCGTAATAAAAACACGGTTTGCCAATCGAGACCATAAGCAAGCACGATACGCCAATTCTTGAGTGCCTTCAAACGTAACGCCTCGGGGCTGTGCTTTCACATTTTTAGCACCTAATGCCATCAACTCTTCACGCAATAACTCACTTAAACCACCCGAGGTGGTTGCAAAACATTTCAACATATATCAATCCAAAAACTTTATAAGAAATAATGCTCTAATTTTAACGGTTTTCCCCTACCACTTTGGCTTAGTTTCTGTAGAATGTAAAAATCTATTTTCTAAGTCCAATAATAAGAGTTTTTACTGATCGCCATGAACAAGTTGATTCACCTAATCACCGTAAGCCTACTTCTTACAATAAGCTTTGCGACACTCGCACAATCTTCTACACCCAAAGAGGATCATCAGTTTCAAAACTGGCTCAATGACTTTAAACTGCAAGCACGCCAAGCAGGTATTTCTGAAGAGACACTCACCCAAGCCTTTAAAGGCATTAAACCTAGTCCAAAAGTACTTGATTCAGATCGAAAACAACCTGAATTTACCCGTACCTTTTACCAATATTTTAACAGTGCGGTCTCAAAAAACCGCGTAGAGGTTGGTCAAAAACAATATCAAAAGCTTCGCCCCCTACTCAACGAAGTCTCTCAAAAATACGGGATTCCCTCCCAAATATTAATCTCTTTTTGGGGCATGGAAACCAATTACGGACGATTTACTGGCAACCTCCCCATTATTCAATCATTAGTCACTCTTGCATATGACCCGCGCCGCACCACCTTTTTTAGCAAACAGCTGATGGCAGCATTAAAAATCATTGACCAAGGCCATGTACAACCCAGCCAAATGAAAGGCTCTTGGGCGGGTGCTATGGGGCAAGTGCAATTTATGCCCACCAACTATTTACAGTACGCGGTGGATGGTGACGGGGATGGAAAAATCAACCTGTGGGACAGTTTGCCCGATGCATTTCACTCCGCAGGACATTTTTTACAAACATTAGGCTGGAACCCAGAACAAAGTTGGGGAAAAGAAGTTTCGCTTCCTAAAGGGTTTGACTACTCATTCGCAGACGGAAAAACCAAACGCACACTGCAAGCATGGCAAGCCTTAGGTGTAAAAGAGACCAACAGACAGGCATTACACATTAATGGATCAAACCTCAAAGCGACACAAACGGCAAAACTACTACTGCCCAGCGACTACCGTGGCCCAGCCTTTTTGGTTTACGATAACTTTCAAGTCATAAAACGTTGGAACAACTCCAACAACTATGCGCTCGCCGTTGGTCACCTATCCAATCGCATTCTTGGCAAGCCTCCGTTAACCAAAAAACAACCCAAAGGCGATAAGGGGCTGAGTCGTGATCAAATGAAACAGATTCAAAGCTTACTTAATCAACTCGGCTATGCCGCAGGCAAACCTGATGGCATTGCAGGCAGTAAAACACGCAGTGCCTTAAGAGCTTTTCAAGTTGCGCAAAAAATCCCTGCCGACGGCGCACCCTCTTATCGAATATTGCAAGTGCTAAAAAAAGCATTTGATAAACAAAACCATACCTTTGTAGATGAAATCATTTAAAAAAAACATACCTTCTGCCTATCTTTTTTGGCGAACGCAATGCCGTCTCATCAAGCTTTCGAACCGGTTGTCTTACTTAAAAAAACATAACTCTTTACGAAAATAAGAGTTTGCTTATATTAGGCTTTTAGAATACAATATTCTTTAAATCGACATGTTGTATAAAAGGAGAATGTTTTGAAGTCCAATATAATGATTCGGCTTATTGCCATTATGATTCTAGTGCCCATGGCCTTGGCACACTTTATGGGTCAAATAGACTTAACGCAACCTTCTTGGCTCTGGTTAACGCTTTTTGCTGGTGTAAATGCACTGCAAGCCAGTTTTACAGGCTTCTGCCCTGCAAATAAAATTTTTGGCAGCAAAAACAACTCAGAAGCATGTTGCAATACAGATAAAAAATAACTTATCCCTAAAATTTATTTTTATCCCCCCTTATCCCTCATATTCTATCCCCCTGAATATGAGGGATTTTTTTGGCTTACTAGTCTAGCTTTATCACGTCATCAAATTTAACTGCTTATACCACGCTTCGGTGAAATTAAATGCCTTAACACAAGAAAACTATTGATATAAATCAAGTATTTTGTAGCGTCGCTGGATTGTACCTCAATCGTTGAAAACCTCCCTTTCTAACCTAAGTAAAATCGTGTATTCTTTCGAAACGAAAAAATAAAAGTTGGAATACCTACCCATGGAACAAAAAATACAATTTGATGAAGCCTTAATTAAGCGCTACAACCAATCTGGCCCCCGTTACACTTCCTACCCAACCGCCGTTCAATTTGCAGAAAATTTTGGTATTAACGATTATAAATCCGCCGCACAGCGCAGTAACGATTCCGACCGTGGTTTGTCTCTGTATTTTCACATCCCATTTTGCGACACCGTTTGCTTTTTTTGTGCTTGCAACAAAGTCTGGACTCGAGACCGCTCAAAAACGACGCCTTATTTAGAGCGCTTGTTTAAAGAGATTGAAATGCAATCGGCACTTTACGACCCAAATAGAAAAGTAGAGCAACTTCACCTAGGGGGTGGAACGCCCACTTTTATCAACAATGACGAGATGAAGCAACTGATGGAAAAAACCCGTCAGCACTTTAATTTATACGATGACGATTCAGGTGAATACTCCATTGAAATAGATCCCCGAGAGGCCAATCGTGAATCGGTAAAACTGTTGCGAGAGCTTGGTTTTAATCGCATGAGCTTGGGGGTACAAGATTTTGACCCCAAAGTACAAAAAGCGGTGAACCGTATTCAATCGCAAGCCGAAACCTTTGAAGTGCTTGAAGGTGCGCGTGAATCAGGGTTTTTATCGGTCAATATTGACCTTATTTACGGCCTACCTTTTCAAACCGAAAAAGGTTTTATTCAAACCGTCGATAAAGTATTAGAAGCCGAACCTGACCGTTTTTCAATTTTTAACTACGCGCACATGCCCAGCATGTTCCCAACGCAAAAGAAAATGAAAGAAGCCGACATGCCTTCGTCGGACGAAAAACTCGCCATCCTGCACGCCACCACCGAACGCCTATTAGAGGCAGGGTATGTTTATATTGGCATGGATCACTTTGCCAAACCCGACGATGAACTCGCTGTGGCACAACGTAACGAAACTCTATACCGAAATTTTCAAGGGTATTCCACCCACGCAGAGTGCGATTTAATTGGCATGGGAGCCACCTCTATTTCGCTGGTAAACAACACCTACGCACAAAACCAAAAAGGAATTGATGACTATTACAAAGCCATCGACGCAGGTGATTTAGCTGTATTTAGAGGCGTTGAACTCACTGAAGACGACGAACTGCGCCGCGATATTATTACCCGCTTAATCAGCCACTTTCACATCAACTTTGCAACCGTTGAACAACAATGGAACATATGCTTTAACGAATACTTTGCCAAAGAACTACCCAAATTAACCCCGATGGTAGAAGACGGGCTAATGACCCTAAACGACCAAGACCTCTACATTACCGCAAAGGGACGTTTGTTGATTCGTAATATTTGTATGGTATTTGATGCTTACTTAACACCCGATTCTGAAAATCGTTTTTCGAAGGTGAT
>JAMOLY010000037.1 GCA_027068835.1 Thiomicrorhabdus sp.
TTCTGCTTTGTTTCAGAGCCAGTACTCTCAATCTCTTGACGTAAAAACTCTGCCTCACCAGCCAAATCAATCGACTGTAGCATCTTCTTAATGGCCTCTGCACCCATAAGCGCTTCAAACTCATCGCCATGCTCATCCAAAGCATCCAAATACTCTTCTTCTGTCAACAACTGCCACGGCTCTAAAGGCGTTAGCCCAGGATCCACAACCATAAAGGCTTCAAAATACAAAACAGACTCAATGGATTTTAATGTTTTATCCAACATCAAACCAATACGTGATGGTAACGATTTAAGGAACCAAATGTGAGCCACGGATGTGGCTAAATCAATATGACCCATACGATCACGACGTACTTTAGACTGTGTGACTTCAACGCCACACTTTTCACAAATAACACCACGATGCTTTAAACGTTTATATTTACCACATAAACACTCAAAGTCTCTAATGGGACCAAAAATTTTCGCACAAAACAAGCCGTCTCGCTCTGGTTTAAATGTACGATAATTAATCGTTTCAGGCTTTTTTACTTCGCCAAAAGACCAAGAACGAATTTTTTCAGGAGACGCAAGCGATACTTTAATTGCATCAAAATCACTACTCACATTTTGTTTTTTTAGAAAACCAAGTAAATCTTTCATTAATCTTGCTCCAACTCTATATCAATACCCAGCGCACGAATTTCTTTACGCAATACACTAAATGACTCAGGCATCCCTGGCTCCATGTACTCATTTCCATCAACAATGTTTTTATACATTCTTGTACGACCATTTAAATCATCCGACTTCACCGTCAACATCTCTTGAAGTGTAAAGGCTGCGCCATAAGCTTCCAATGCCCACACCTCCATCTCTCCAAAACGTTGCCCACCAAACTGTGCTTTACCACCTAACGGTTGCTGCGTTACAAGACTGTATGGCCCTGTTGAACGTGCATGCATTTTGTCATCTACCAAGTGATTCAGTTTCAAATAATACATATAGCCAACCGTTACTGGACGATCAAATTCTTCACCCGTAAGGCCATCAAACAACTTCATTTGACCAGACTCTGGCAAATCAGCCAATCTCAACATCGCCTTAATTTGATCTTCAGAAACACCATCAAAAACTGGAGACGCAACAGGCACACCTTTTTTAAGATTATTTGCTAACTCTAAAATTTCTTGATCATTAAACTGATCAAGATCAACTGACTGACCTTGCGTCTCATTATAAATTTTATCCAAGAAACATCTTAACTCAGCAATCTCAGCCTGCTCTTGAAGCATGGTATTAATTTTAGTTCCTAACCCTTCTGCGGCCAGACCTAAATGCACTTCAAGAATTTGTCCAACATTCATTCGCGATGGAACCCCTAATGGGTTAAGACAGATATCAACAGGGCGACCTGTTTCATCATATGGCATGTCTTCAACAGGGCAAACTCGAGAAATAACCCCTTTATTACCATGACGACCCGCCATCTTATCTCCAGGCTGGATACGACGTTTAATCGCAACATACACCTTAACCATCTTAGAAACACCCGCGGCTAAATCATCGCCCTGAGTTAATTTCTTTCTCTTCTCTTCGTACACGTCATTAAATGCAACTCGCTGTGCTTTTAACTGTGCTTCCAAAAGCTCTAATTGACGCGATATTTCGGTATCATCAACATTCAGCGCAAACCACTTAGTGCGCTCAATGTTCGACAAATACGCTTCTGTAATAGCCGTCCCATCAACCAATTTTTGTCCAGTCAACATAGATTCAATACGAATTAACGTATCATTTTCTAAAATAGTGAACTGCTCATCAATATCCTTACGAATACGAGACAATTCTTCTTCAGTAATTGCCATTGCACGAGAATCTTTTTCAATGCCTTCACGTGTAAAGACCTGAACATCAATAACCGTTCCTTCAATTCCTTTGGTTACACGTAAAGAGGTGTCTTTCACATCCGACGCCTTTTCACCAAAAATTGCTCGTAATAACTTTTCTTCTGGTGTTAACTGCGTTTCGCCTTTAGGCGTCACCTTACCAACAAGAATATCTCCCTGCTTTACTTCAGCCCCAACAAATACGATCCCGCACTCATCCAGTGATGCAAGTGCTGATTCGCCTACATTAGGAATATCCGCGGTTATCTCTTCAGGTCCGAGCTTTGTATCTCGCGCTAAACAAGTTAACTCTTCAATATGAATCGTAGTATAACGATCCTCTTGAACCACACGTTCAGAGACCAAAATAGAATCTTCAAAGTTGTAACCATTCCACGGCATAAAGGCGATACGCATATTCTGACCCAGCGCTAGCTCTCCAAGATCCGTAGAAGGGCCATCTGCCAAAACATCACCCCGAACAATCACATCATCTTTTTTCACAATTGGCTTTTGATTAATACATGTATTTTGGTTAGAGCGCTGATATTTAACTAAGTTATAAATATCAACACCAGACTCACCATCTTTGATTTCATCCCCTGAAACACGTACAACAATACGAGAAGCATCCGAAGATAAAACCACTCCCCCACGCTCTGCAACAACCGTAACACCCGAATCAATTGCTACAATTTTTTCAATACCTGTTCCAACTAAAGGCTTATCTGCACGCAACGTTGGAATCGCCTGACGCTGCATGTTTGCCCCCATTAAGGCACGGTTAGCATCATCATGCTCAAGAAACGGAATTAAAGAGGCCGCTACGGATACAATTTGCTTCGGTGATACATCCATTAAGTTAATATCTTGAGACAAAGACAACATCGATTCATTTTTATGACGTGATGAGATTAGCTTTTCAATAAAGCGCCCCTCAGAGTCTAACTCTGAGCTCGCCTGAGCAATCACATACTGCATTTCATCAATGGCAGAAATATAGACAACATCGTCAGTAACTTTTCCATCAACGACTTTACGATATGGTGTTTCTAAAAAACCATACTCATTTGTTTTTGCATAAATCGCCAACGTATTAATGAGTCCAATATTTGGCCCTTCAGGCGTCTCAATTGGGCAAACTCGACCATAATGCGTTGGATGCACATCTCGCACTTCAAAACCTGCACGCTCACGCGTAAGACCACCTGGCCCTAATGCAGACACACGACGTTTATGAGTGACTTCAGAAAGGGGGTTTACCTGATCCATAAACTGCGACAACTGGCTGGAGCCAAAAAATTCTTTAACCGCAGCTGAAACAGGTTTTGCATTAATCAGATCCTGTGGCAATAAACCATCCGTTTCAGCTTGATTCAGGCGCTCTTTAACCGCACGTTCAACACGAACCAATCCAACCCGAAATGCATTTTCAGCCATCTCACCTACCGCACGAATACGACGATTGCCTAGTGCATCAATATCATCAACAGAGCTGTGACCATTACGAATATCAATCAACTCTCTTAATACCGCAACAATATCCTCTTTTTCTAAGATCGTCGCACCATCATTATTTTTTCGCCCTAAACGACGATTTAA
>JAMOLY010000038.1 GCA_027068835.1 Thiomicrorhabdus sp.
GATACCGACGGCACAACGTTTGAGTACGCCATGGAGGATTTAAAAAACCGAGGGTACAAAGGCATTAATATTACCGTACCCTTTAAACTCAATGCATTTGAATACGCCGATCAACTATCACCGCGTGCGCAAGCCGCCCATGCGGTGAATACCTTTCGTTTTCAAGCAGATGGAACCACACAGGCCGACAACACCGATGGCATTGGATTGGTTAATGACATTGAACAAAATGGACTACGCCCTTTTAAAGATCAACGTGTATTAATTTTAGGCGCAGGTGGCGCTGTACAAGGCATTTTAGAGCCATTGCTTTATAAAAAGCCTGCCAGCGTACACATTGCCAACCGAACCGCACAACGCGCACAAGTATTAGGTAAGCGTTTTACCAGCGATGTAGCCATCTCAGGCAGTGGTTGGGAGGACATTCCAGATCAGGAATTTGATATCATTATTAATGGCACCTCTGCCAGCTTAGAAGGCAAGCTACTTCCTATCTCACCATCACTGGTAGGCAAAAACACCCTCGTCTACGACATGATGTACGGAGACAAACCTACCATCTTTATGGATTGGGCAAAACAGCACCAACCCAACTGCCAGACGATGGACGGACTGGGCATGTTGGTTGGGCAAGCCGCCGAGGCCTTTTATATTTGGCGCGGAGTACGACCTGAAACCGCCCCTGTTATTGCAGAAGTTCGTGAGAAAATTTCAGAATAACATCCAATACAAACGGTTCAAAAACAAAATATCGTTATATTTGGCATACGTGAAGAGGGGGGGGAATAAATCAAACCTTAATGTATTCAGTGCCACTCTCTTTCAAAAAAGACAAAAATTCTTGTGACAGCAGTGATAATTGCTTTCCTTTTGGATAAACAATGTTCCATTGTTTGTGCACGGGAAACCCTTCCACTTCTAACTCTTTAATTGGGCTATTATCCCCTTCTAAATACAAAGAGAGCCTTGATACCACGGCTACACCTAAATCTCCCACCACACAATGTTTCATTGCCTCATTGGTGTCCACAATCATTCGTTCATTAATGGTTAATTTTTTCTCTGAAAACAGTGCTTCAACAGTAGAACGAATCCCTGACCCCTCTTCACGCATGATAAACGGTTCTTTGGCTAACTGTTTTAAGGTAACTTTTTTACCTACCAATGGGTTATCAATGTTTGCAATAACAACCAATGGATTGGTTGCAAAGGGAACAACCTCTAAATCAAGATGACTGGAAGGGACTTGCCCTAAAATATACAAGTCATCTAAATTTTGATGAATGCGTTGAATGAGCTTTTCTCGATTGGTGATTTTGAGGCTGACATCAATGTCGGGGTGTTTTTTGATGAAGTGACCCAATGCAATCGGCGTAAAATACTTGGCGGTGGAGACAACGGCGATCCGTAAACGTCCACGCGTCATACCACGAAGGTCATCCAATAAAATTTCTAAGTTAGAGAGCTGATCAATGATTCCACGACAAGTTGCTGCAACGTGTTCACCAATGTCGGTTAAAAAGATATTACGCCCAATTTGTTCATAGAGGGGCATACCGATGGATTCACTAAAGCTTTTGACTTGTGCCGAGACCGTTGGCTGGGTTAAAAAGAGTTCATTTGCCGCCTTGGTAAAGCTTAGGTGCCTTGCCACAGCTTCAAAGATTTGAATTTGGCGCAGAGAAGCATGTCGAATTAAAAACTGTCCAGAACGGTTCTCGCTGTTTTTATTTTCCATGCTCACACTCCGTTAATATTTGAGTGGGTTTTAAATTCGTTTTAGTGCTTCTGTCGCGGCTCTTGAGGCTTCAAGAACATCTGCTTCTTTTCCTACCATAATCAAACGACCGTAAGCTCCTACCGCTCTGGCTTCAACCAGCGTAATATTTGAGGCCTTTTCAGCTTCATTGGCCGCGTAGATAATATAACCCGCTGGCTCGGTCTCCATAATAAGCATACTTTGCCCTGGTAAAACCATCGAGCCTCTACGTTCACGGTTAATCAAGGTGGCATGATCAGGAGTAATAGCACGAATTACTTCATTCCACATCACTTTACAAGGTTGGCGAGTAGTGTGCTCTGTTTTTAAAAAACGTAATACATGTGCGGACGATTCTAATACATCACTTTGGTCACGATGGTGAATCACCATAGAGCCATAAGAACGCTCAACCACTTGCTGTCCTAAATGCACATTAGAGGCTTTCAATGCAATATCAGATAAGTGATGTACGGCCATACCCGGTGCCACTTCCATCCAAAGACAAGAGTCTCCTGATACAGGTAAAAAGCCCATAGAAACCGTTCCCATATAGGAGGCTAATTGCGGCTGTAGGGAATCTATAAACACGTAAGTTCTTAGTTCAATCATAAGGTTGCCTGTTGTAGCTGATTTAATACGCTTTGCAACGCTTGAGCACGATGACTCACTCTGTTTTTAACTTCTAAAGGTATTTCTGCGGCTGATTTAATGTAATCGGGCATCCACATAATCGGATCATAACCAACACCATAGTCGGTTCTTGGCTCCATTAAGATTTCACCGCACCACTGTCCCGTTCCAATAATAGGAACGGGATCAAGTGCATGGCGAACAAACACCATGGCGCAATAATAACAGGCTTTACGGTCTTTGTAAGGAAGACCTTTTAAATCATCTAATAGCTTTTGAGCATTTAAATAATCCGAAGCGGGTTGCCCTAAATAGCCTTCAGCATAGCGTGCCGAGTAAATTCCTGGTTGACCATTTAAAATATCAACCTCAAGTCCAGAGTCATCCGCTAATGCAGGCAACCCTGTTTTTTCACTCGCATACCGTGCTTTTTTGATGGCATTTTCAATAAAGCTAAGACCGTCTTCTTCGACCTCTTCCGAAAAAAAGTCCGTTTGCCGTTTGATCTTAAAATCATAAGGCGCTAAAGCGGCTTCAATTTCCGTGATTTTATGTGGATTACCCGTCGCTAATACAATGCTTGTCATAAAAAAATATACAATTAAGAGAGCACGTCAGTATTCATCGAAAACACCATTAGGTGCTGACCTCTGCGCTTATATTTATTTAATGCTTCCATCAACAAATCATAAGACTCTGGCGTTGTGACAATCATCATAAGAATATTGGTATCACCATCAATATGACTGTCTTGTATACCTGAGTCACCATCGCCCCTAACATTAAACGTGGTGTAGCCTGTAACACCTATTTTTTCAAATGTCTCAACCAACCTTGATTCTAAAGAGGAGCTGGTAATGATTTGTATAATTTTTTCAGCGTGCGTTATAACAGACATAGTACTTTCCTTTTAAAAACAAATTATAGACCCGAATACCAAATTGCCATTTGGTAGAACATTGGAATACCAATGACCACATTAAATGGGAAAGTGACTCCAAGTGTTAAGGTTAAGTAAAAAGAGGGATTTGCCTCTGGAACACCATATCGCAT
>JAMOLY010000039.1 GCA_027068835.1 Thiomicrorhabdus sp.
ACGTAAAAGCAGATTTGTTAAACCACGTGGTCGAAAAAGGTATGGATGGTATGTTTTTCTATTTGGCGCAAGAAGAGGCCAGTATTCGAAAAGATCCTATTAAGCAGTCAACCGAATTACTAAAAAAGGTCTTTGGACAGTAAACAATCTATTTACAGGAGTACCGCACCATGAAAGAATGGATGACAGCTATCTTATTATTTATCGCAACCCTTGGCATATCCGCCTGTTCACTTATTCCTGACTTACCGGGCCCGATTGGTATCCCTGGAATTTAGATAAAAAATACCCCCCGCCTCTCCAAATAGAGGGGATTTATCAATCAAACTTTAGGTGATCCATGAGGCAAGTGAATCTCTTCCACCGTCCCTGCCTTAGGGTCGTTAAACGTTTCCATTGAAATTTTATCTTCACTGCGTGCCACAATCGTGGTGATCGCCGCATCTCCCGTTACGTTAACCGCTGTACGCATCATATCCAACAAACGATCCACGCCCATAATCAACGCAATACCTTCAATCGGTAAACCAACTTGATGAAATACCATCGCCAACATAATCAGTCCTACGCCAGGTACACCCGCCGTTCCAATGGAGGCCAATACCGCCATCCCAATAACCGTTAAGTAGCCCATTAACCCCAAATCAATACCATAAACATTGGCAATAAAGACGGTGGCTACCCCTTGCATAATAGCGGTTCCATCCATATTAATGGTTGCACCAAAAGGCACCACAAAAGAGGCCGTTGAATTATCCACTCCCAAGCGTTTTTCAACGGTACGCAAAGTAATTGGAATGGTGGCGTTTGAACTGGAGGTACTAAAGGCAAACAACTGCACAGAACGCATTTTTTTTAAGAACATCATAGGACTGACTCGCCCCAATACCTTAAGCAAAACCATTAACGTACCCGTTGCATGCAACAACAGTACCGTTGCCACCACAGCAAAATAACTCATCATAGGCAAAATCATGCCTAGCCCTTGTTCAGAAAATGTTTTTGCAATCAAGGCAAAAATACCAATGGGCGCAGCCAACATGACCACATTAACCACTTGCATCATAACTTCATTTAACCGCTCAGCACCTTCAGCAATTGGCTTTCCGCGCTCACCAATCATCAACACACATACCGCAAATAAGATGGTAAAAAAGATAATTTGCAGCATATTGCCTTCGGCATAAGCGGCCACAGGGTTACTTGGTATCAGATCAATAAACACTTGCGTTAATGGGGGGGCAGGTTGTGCAACAAAAGTACTGGCAGCCGCTTGAGTCATATCAAACCCTTCGCCAGGCCCGATCATAACAGACACACTGATCGCCAATGTAATTGCTAATGCTGTTGTTAACATAAAGAGTAAAAAGGCTTTAACTCCGACACGACCTAATACGCCCACATCGCCAATGCCACAAATTCCACAAATCAAAGAGAATGTAACCAAGGGGACAACCAACATTTTCAATGCATTAATAAATAAAGCACCTATTACATGAAACAACCCATTTACAAAATAGTCTTGAATAAAAGCAACGTCACTTGCAAAGGCATTAATTAAGCTACCAATAACCAATCCAAATCCCATATAGATCAATATTTTAGTTGTCATATCCATCTTTTTTTGCATTACATTTTCCTACTTAAATTAACGTAATGCACAGTATACGGTAATAGACGCATGATACGCAGATAAAAAAGCAAGGGTTTCCGGCCTATTTTGACTCAAAAATTTACTCGCATTGGTTGCGTAAAAAGCCTTAAATGCAGTAAGCTATCACTCTAATTCGTTTTAAAAAAGTTAATATTCTCGCCATGAAAAAATTTTCCATTATTCTCATTCTACTCCTCACTGCCACTTTAACAGGCTGTTTAAGCACTACCACCCAAAAAGGCAGCGTAGGCATTGACCGTCAACAACTGCTTCTTATCTCTCCCGCTCAAATAACCGAAGGTGGCAAACAAGCTTATAACGCGGTGCTCAAAGAGGCAAAAAATACACATACTCTTTTACCCACTAACGATCCTCTTGTAAAGCGGGTTCGGCGCATTGCTAATCGCATTATTCCACAAACCGATGTGTTTCGAAAAGATGCACCTAAATGGAACTGGGAAGTAAATGTCATTAAATCCGACCAACTCAATGCATGGGCAATGCCTGGTGGAAAAATTGCATTTTATACAGGCATCATTGAAAAACTCCAACTTACAGACAACGAAATAGCGGCCATTATGGGACATGAAGTAGCCCATGTACTGCGTGAACATGGACGAGAACGCGCCTCGCAACAAACTCTTACTCAAGTAGGATTATCGGCTTTAAGTATCTTTACAGGAGTAATAGGCCCCGCTTTAGATGCCACCGCCTTGGCACTGCAAGTCACACTCACACTGCCTAACAGTCGAACCCATGAAACAGAAGCGGATCGAATGGGTGTGGAACTGGCAGCCAGAGCAGGTTATAACCCTTATGCCGCTGTTAATGTATGGAAAAAAATGGCTAAAAAGTCTAAAGGAGGCAGTCCACCTAAAATTTTAAGCACTCATCCCTCTCACGAAAACCGAATTAAAGACTTAACCAAATACGCCAAACGTGTTGAGCCACTTTTTAAGGCCAGTACCCGTCACTAAAAATATCAACGCAACACACAACTTGTTTGTGCATCTCGAATTTGGGTTGGTTTATCCAGCCCCCCCAACGCCCCAACAACACAATCAATCTCCCCCTGAAAAATTGAATCAATTTCCAAACAGGACATGGCTGGTGGCATAGAGGTCACATTTGCACTGGTCGAGACCATTGGTTGACCATAAGCCAAACAAATATTCTGAATCACAGGATGATCCGATACTCTAATCGCCACGGTACTTCGCCCCCCTGTCACCCAATCAGGCACACCCTCTTTCGCAGGTAACACCCACGTTACAGGGCCTGGCCATGTTTGCAATACCGTCTCTTCCCAAATCTGACCTTGAAGTTCAACATAAGGTAAAACTTGTTCAACAGAGGCCGCCACTAAAATCACCCCTTTTTCAAACGGGCGTTGCTTCACGTGAAACAATTTTTTAACCGCCTGAACATCAAACGGATCACATCCCAATCCATACACCGCTTCAGTAGGGTACGAAATAACCTCACCAGATTGCAATTGGCATACCGCTTCTACAACATTTATTACCGTCACAATGGCTCAACTTGTCTTTAAAAAGAGAGTGTAAATTTTACCCCCCCTCTCTCTATTTATAAATAGGTTGGTATAATAATCTTTCAAAAACACCCCAAGGATCTCTTTTGACGCTTCCTACCGAAAAACGCCTAAATAAATTCATCAGTGATTCAGGGTTTTGTTCTCGCCGAGAAGCCGATCG
>JAMOLY010000040.1 GCA_027068835.1 Thiomicrorhabdus sp.
CAGATATTCGCACGTTTCAGGGGTTAATTCAAACGCTACAAGCCTTTTGGGCGGAACAAGGGTGTGTGATTATGCAACCCTACGATAATGAAATGGGGGCAGGAACGTTTCACCCTGCCACCTTTTTAAGGTCTATTGGCCCCGAGCCTTGGCGT
Source organism: Thiomicrorhabdus sp. (assembly GCA_027068835.1). Taxonomy (GTDB): domain Bacteria; phylum Pseudomonadota; class Gammaproteobacteria; order Thiomicrospirales; family Thiomicrospiraceae; genus Thiomicrorhabdus. The sequence goes on from JAMOLY010000040.1 coordinate 156, forward strand.
GCCGCGTACGTTCAGCCCTGTCGTCGTCCAACGGATGGTCGTTATGGTGAAAACCCAAATCGTTTACAGCATTATTACCAGTTTCAGGTGATGTTAAAGCCGTCGCCCGATAATATTCAAGAGCTGTATTTAGAGTCGCTTAAAAAAATGGGCGTTGATCCTTTAGAGCATGATATTCGTTTTGTGGAAGACAACTGGGAATCACCCACATTAGGCGCTTGGGGCCTAGGCTGGGAAGTATGGATGAATGGCATGGAAGTCACGCAGTTTACCTATTTTCAGCAAGTAGGTGGCATTGAGTGTAAGCCCGTTACTGGTGAAATTACCTATGGTTTAGAGCGCATTGCCATGTACCTGCAAGGCGTGGACAGTGTGTATGACTTAACGTGGGTAGATGGCCCAGAAGGCAAAGTAACCTATGGTGATATTTTTCATCAAAATGAGGTTGAAATGTCCACCTACCACTTTGAAAAAGCGGATACCGATATCCTGTTTAAAACCTTTGATGAGTGTGAAAAAGTATTTGCTGAATTAGTGGCCGATAAACTGCCATTGCCTGCTTATGAGCAAGTATTAAAAGCCTCTCATGCTTTTAATATGCTGGATGCCCGTCATGCCATCAGTGTGACCGAGCGAGCTCGTTTTATTGGTCGTGTTAGAACCATGGCCAAACAAATTGCAAAAGTGTATTACGAAGGGCGTGAGGCATTAGGGTTTCCATTAGTTAAAACTGACCATAAAGCCATTCAAAATAAGGGGGGGGAGAAATAATGTCGATTACTACAGAATCTTTTTTGGTTGAAATTGGAACAGAAGAGCTGCCTCCTAAAGCCCTTAAAACCTTAAGTAATGCCTTTGCATCTGGAATTGAACAAGGATTAAAAGAAGCCGAAATTACTTACGGTCAGGTCAATGTCTACGCAGCACCACGCCGTTTGGCGGTGGTGATTGATGAAGTCCAAACGGTGCAAGCTGATAAAATCATTGAACGTAAAGGCCCCGCTAAAAAAGCAGGGTTTGATGCGGACGGTAATCCCACCAAAGCCTTGCAAGGATTTGCACGTGGCTGTGGGGCAACGGTGGACGATCTGATTGAAATTGAGACCGATAAAGGCATGTGGATGGCCTACAATCTTGAGAAAAAAGGCTTGCCTGTTGAGCAATTATTGCCTGACATTGTGGCACAATCCTTAGCCAAACTGCCGATTCCAAAGCGGATGCGTTGGGGTAGTTCGGACATTGAGTTTGTTCGACCCGTACACTGGGTGTTGATGTTGCTTGGTAACAAGATTATGCCAGCCAATATTTTAGGCCATGAAGCCTCTAATACCACTAAAGGTCATCGCTTTCATGCCCCTTCTGAACAGGTTATTGCTCATCCAAACGAATATGTTTCGGTGTTAAAAGAGAAAGGCTATGTATTGGTTGATTTTGCCGAACGCAGTCAGCGTATTCAACAACAAGTGACGGTGGCGGCTCAAAAAGCGGGTGGTGTTGCGGTGATCAGTGATGCGCTGTTAGAAGAAGTGACGGCACTCAACGAATGGCCTGTTGCCGTGGTGGGAGATTTTGATGAACGCTTTTTATCAGTCCCCTCCGAAGCTCTAATTTCTGCGATGGCAGGGCATCAAAAATATTTTCACATGCAGGATAGTAACGGGCAGTTGATGGCCAAATTTATTACCGTGAGTAACATTGAAAGCAGCAAGCCCGAATCGGTTAAATTTGGAAATGAGCGGGTTATTCGCCCACGTTTAGCGGATGCAAATTTCTTTTGGGATCAAGATCGTAAGCACTCGTTAGAGCAGTTTTTACCTAGACTCAAAACCGTTGTTTTTCAAAAACAGCTCGGTACTTTGTTTGATAAGGTTGAACGCTTAGAAAGCTTAACCGTTATCATCGGCAAACCATTGGGCGTGAGTACAGAGCTGGCGACCCGTGCCGCACGTTTATCCAAATGTGATTTATTGAGCGAGATGGTCGGAGAGTTTCCAGACCTTCAAGGGGTGATGGGACGTTATTACGCCACCGAACAAAATGAACCTATTGAAGTCGCTGAGGCGATTGAAGCCCAATATCGCCCACGTTTTTCAGGGGATGAACTGCCCAGCTCGGCCGTAGCGCAAGCGTTAGCGATTGCCGATAAGCTAGACACCATTACCGGTATTTTTGGTATTGGCCAAATTCCAACAGGCGATAAAGACCCGTTTGCACTGCGTCGTGCCGCACTGGGTTTGGTACGCATTATGATTGAAAAACAGTTGGACGTGGATCTGTATCAACTGATTCAAAGCAGTTTAAAATTGCATGAATCGGTTGAAAGCATCGATACGTTAATGGATGAAATTTACGATTTCATTATCGGACGTTTACGCGCCTACTATACCGATCAAGGCATCAGTTCTGAGCAATTTGAAGCAGTGCGTGTTTGCCGTCCAGCGCAACCAATTGAGTTTGCCAAACGCATTGAAGCAGTGCAACAATTTAGTCAAATGCCTGCGGCCGAGAGTTTAAGCGCAGCCAATAAACGCATTGCGAATATATTAAAGAAAGACACAGATATATTGCCCGATGTTGTTAATACCGATTTGTTTGAAGAAACGGCCGAAAAAGCATTGTGGACGGCGTTAGAAGCGTTGCGTGAAACGGTTAATGCACACGTAGCAAAACGAGATTATGTCGCTGCCATTCGTTCACTGACCACTATTCGAGAAGCGGTGGATCAATTCTTTGATGACGTAATGGTAATGACGGATAACCTGCCGGTACGCCAAAATCGCTTGGCGTTACTGAATCAAATCTACCAACTGTTTTTGCAAGTGGCGGATGTGTCTAGGTTGTAGTGTTTTTAACCTTTTAAAATTTCTTCCCCCCCCCAGGGTCAACGCACTAAAACTTACTTCCAAATAAAACCTTAGAGCGATACTCATCATTCCACCCCGCATTGAGTCGTTTTTGCTTAATACTCTGCTTTGACGGCTCTGCTTTAAATAAGTTCATGCAAATATGCCTCAACATACTCATTATAGCGGGCGTATTACCTGTTCGGATACGGCTGTCATCCTCTCTAAATGTCACATCTAAGCACCAGTGTAAGCTATTTTCAATGCCCCAATGACTGCGAACAGCGTGTCCAAATACTTTAGCATCGGGCTCCATTGAACTAATAAAATAGCGTG
>JAMOLY010000041.1 GCA_027068835.1 Thiomicrorhabdus sp.
GATGGTAGTGTGGGAGGTCCCATGTGAGAGTAGGTCATTGCCAAGCTTATATTACGAAAGCCCGCCATAGCATTTTGCTGTCGCGGGCTTTTTTTTGGCTTAATTTTAATGATATGAACGATTTTATGTTACATGGCAAATTGTGATGTCGGTTGTTTAGTGTAAATAAGAGGGAGTATTGTTATTTTTTCTGAACTTGAATGCCTTTTTAAGACCAGCTTACCAACGTATCATTTTATTGCATTGAAACAGGTGAGCTCTACCAGTGCGTACCTTAAAGAGCGAGCAAAAGTACATCTAGAGCCAACGTTTTGCATTGCAGCGCTGCAAACGCAAGGGTATGGGCAAAGGCAGCGCCAGTGGCTTTCTAACGAAGGTTCATTAACCTTTAGTTTGTTATGTCGCTTTAATATTCCTTTACATGAGTTGGACGGTTTATCGCAGATGATTGCTTTGAGTCTTATTGAATCTTTAGGTTCTTTTTTTGATGATAGGCTCTACCTTAAATGGCCAAATGACATCTACTCCGATTCAGGAAAAATTGCTGGTTTATTAATTGAATCCGTTAAGCATGATGCTTGTTCATGTTGGCTTGTGATTGGAATTGGAATTAATACCTCGTTTATTGAGCTTTCGTCATTAAAGCAAAAAAATCCTCCCCCCACTTCTGCTTCGTTTTTAAAAAAAATAAGCCAAGAGGGGGGGGGGGATTTTTTCTTACACTCTCTGGTTACCTGTTTAGATCGTTTAAGCCAGAACTTTAATTCGGCTAGTTTTGAAAAGAGCCTTAAAAGATATCAAAAACATGATTATTTTGACTTAGGTCAAGAGGTTATTGTGTATGATACTGGGCAATCAATATATGGTCGTTATAAGGGCTTAACTCAACGTGGAGAATTATTGTTTGAATCAGAAGGAAAGTTAAAAACCTATCGTTCTGGTAATGTTTCTATTCGAGCAGTGAGTGATATTAAACTATGAATAAATTATTTTTAGACGTTGGCAATAGTCGAGTTAAAATCGCATTGGTCAGCAAGAGTGGGTATGAGGTTTTACCTGCGATCGAGCTAAGTACATTTTTAATGGTTGAAAGCTTCGATGGTGCGTTAAAAGGAAAAAAAATTGAAGCCGTTTACATTGCTTCTGTCACCTCCCATGAAAATTTAGAGCGGCTTAAATCGTTTATCCAAGAGAAGTGCCAGTTATTTCCTGTGGTTTTAAAGGCACAAACCAGTGCTTGTGGTCTCAAATCTGGCTATGAGGATTTTCATCAATTAGGGGATGATCGTTGGATGGCAATGCAAGGAGCGATCGGGTTCTATAAAGAGCCTGTGATTGTGATTTCAGCAGGTACAGCAATGACGTTGGATGCTGTTATGGATGGAAAACACCTTGGAGGATTTATTGTTCCGGGCTTAAATAGTTTACGTTCTTCGCTTGCAGTGGATACAGCCGCGCTTTCAATGGTTGATGAGAGTCGCTTACAAATGCTTTCAGAGGAGGACATTCCGGGGCTTTTAGCGACAAATACAGAAACAGCCATTTTAGGTGGAACCTTGTATATGACCGTTGCGTATTTGAATACGATTATTGCTGACTTGAATGCTCAGACAAAAACAACGTTTAAAGTCATTTTAACGGGAGGCAATGCCCATCAATTATCTGCGTTAATTGATGGACAAAGTGAGGTGATTTCAGACCTTATCTTGCAAGGAATGGTTAATATTGAAGAAAGTGTAAAAAAAAATTGACAGCTAAAAAAACATCCTTATAATACGCAACAACTTCGCCGAAATAGCACAATTGGTAGTGCAACTGATTTGTAATCAGTAGGTTGTTGGTTCAAGTCCAATTTTCGGCACCATATTTTTAAAGCTCATAATTTCAATTGAAGTTATGGGCTTTTTTTATACGCTAAAAAGCATCTTAATTGACCGTTCGCAAGTTAGTAAAATACGGTATTTGAATTGCCTTCACTGTAGCTGGTATAATCGCTCTTGATCTTTTTAAAGAAAAACTAGGAATCCATGAATGGAACAGCAATCGAGTTATACCAAAGAAGACCTTTTAACCAGTGGCCGTGGAGAACTTTTTGGCCCTGGTAATGCACAATTACCCAAACCCCCTATGTTGATGATGGATCGTATTACGCATATCTCTGAAGAGGGAGGTGAGTTTGGTAAAGGTTTGATTAAAGCAGAGCTCGATATTACGCCTGATTTATGGTTTTTTGATTGCCACTTTAACGAAGACCCTGTTATGCCCGGTTGTTTAGGTGTGGATGCCATGTGGCAGTTAATTGGTTTCTTCCTTGGTTGGACAGGAGGGCCTGGACGTGGTCGTGCTTTGGGTTCGGGTGAAATTAAATTTTTTGGTCAAGTCTTGCCTACCGCTAAAAAAGTCGAGTATGTGATTGAGATGAAGAGAGTGATTAAGCGTAAGTTATACATGGGCTTGGGTGATGCCAAGATGTATGTTGACGGGCGTGAAATTTACAGTGCCAAAGACTTAAAAGTCGGTTTATTTACAAATACGGAAAATTTTTAAGCTATGAAAAGAGTTGTGATTACAGGTGTAGGGATTGTTTCAAGTTTAGGAAACAATAAAGAAGATGTAACGGCCTCTTTGTTTGATGGACGTTCAGGTATTGTGGCCGCGCCAGAGTATGTAGAGAATGGATTGCGTTCTCAGATTCATGGCGCGATTAAAGATCTGAACTTTTCAGATTTGATTGACCGTAAACAATTGCGTTTTATGGGCGATGCCGCTGCGTACTCTTATATTGCAATGAAGCAAGCGGTAGAAGACTCTGGTTTAACCGATGAGCAAGTCTCTAATCCACGTACTGGTCTGATTGCGGGTTCAGGTGGTGGTTCTAACTCTAATTCAACCCAAGCTGTTGAAATTACGCGTACCAAAGGCGTTCGTCGTGTGGGGCCTTATATGGTCACTCGCACCATGGGGTCAACGGTTTCAGCCTGTTTAGCCACACCGTTTAAAATTAAAGGCATTAATTATTCAATCAGTTCGGCTTGTTCAACCTCAGCGCACTGTATTGGAAGCGCCGTTGAGCAGATCCAGTTGGGTAAGCAAGATGTGGTGTTTGCCGGTGGTGGTGAAGAGCTACATTGGACGATGTCCGTACTATTTGATGCGATGGGCGCGTTATCGACTAAAAACAATGATAACCCAACCAAAGCTTCACGGGCTTACGATGCCGATCGTGATGGCTTTGTCATTGCTGGCGGCGGCGGTATGGTTGTGGTGGAAGAGCTGGAACATGCTTTGGCTCGTGGTGCTAAAATTTATTGTGAAATCACGGGCTATGGTGCAA
>JAMOLY010000042.1 GCA_027068835.1 Thiomicrorhabdus sp.
CTTGACCCACTTGTTCAATCACCGCCAAATCATCCCCCGATATTTTGATACCAATAGGTGTTTTAATCCCCGTTGATAACATATCAATACGCGTTTTAATCGGCTGTACCCATGCATTGGTTAACCCTGGGAACTTAACCGCTTCATTAAACTCTTCAATTAATTTCTCCAGCGTTAACCCCTCTCGCCATTCCGATTTATCATGAAATTGAATCGTGGTTTCAATCATGGTTAACGGCGCAGGATCGGTTGCCGTATCTGCACGACCAATTTTTCCAAATACCGTTTTCACCTCAGGAAAGGTTTTAATGATGGCATTAGTTTGTTGCAATAACGCTTGCGCTTGCCCAATAGACAATCCTGGCAAAGTCGTCGGCATGTAGAGCAAATCTCCTTCCTCTAATTCTGGCATAAATTCTGAACCCAGCTGCTGCCATGGATACACAATCGTTGCCAATAAGACAATCGATACCAATAAAACCGTTTTTGGCCAAGCCAATACTCGAATCAATATTGGACGATACCCCGCAATACACACTCGGTTAATTGGGTTTTTCGACTCACTCGGAAGCTTGCCTCGAATAAAATAACCCATTAAAACAGGAATCAAACTAATGGCCAAACCTGCGGCAACCGCCATTACCAATGTTTTGGTTAATGCTAACGGTGTAAACAATCGACCTGCTTGCTCTTGCAATGCAAAAATAGGCACAAAACTTAACGCAATAATTAACAACGATAAGAAAAGTGGCAAACCAACTTCTTTCGAGGCATTTAATACCAACGTCCAATGTTCTTCGCCCGTTGCATGCTTGCCTGTTTTTTTAAAATGACGCTCCAAGTGCTTATGCGTGTTTTCAATCATAACAATGGCGGCATCCACCATCGTACCAATCGCAATTGCAATGCCTCCTAAGCTCATAATATTGGCAGAAACCCCCATTTTTTCTAAAATAATAAACGCCCCTAAAATGCCTAATGGCAACGATAAAATTGCCACAAAAGCAGAACGGATATGCATTAAAAAAAGTAAGCAAATCAGCCCAACCACAATCATCTCTTCAATTAATTTAGTGGTTAACGTTGAGACGGCACGATCAATCAAGCTGGCACGATTATAAACTTCAACAAACTCAACGCCTTCAGGCAACCCTGACTTTAGAGTCTCCATCTTAGCTTTCACTGCTTCAATTACTTGCAGTGCATTTTCACCAGAACGCATCACAATAATGCCGCCAACTACTTCACCCTCACCGTTTAATTCGGCAATTCCTCGACGAGATTGTGCGCCTAACTTCACGATGGCAATGTCTTTTAAAAGAATTGGGGTATTGTTTTCTGAAAACAGCCCTACAGGGATTTTTTCAAGATCCGCAACACTGGACACATAACCTTTTAAGGCCACCATGTACTCCGCTTCCGCTTGCTCAATCACCGAAGCCCCCATTTCAACCGAGCTTTTTTGTATTGCCTGCTGTACTTTTTTTAATGGGATTTGATACGCACGTAATTTATTAGGATCCACCGTCACCTGATATTGCTTAATCATGCCTCCAATGGCAGCAACCTCCGACACCCCTGGAACAGATTGCAACTCATACTTTAAAAACCAATCCTGAAGGCTTCTAAGTTGCGCCAAATCATACTGATTGCTTCGATCGACCAGTGCATATTGATACACCCAGCCCACACCCGAGGCATCAGGCCCAAGTGTTGGCTGCACACTTTCAGGTAAAAATACTTTGACCTGACTTAAATACTCTAACACTCGAGATCTTGCCCAATAAGGATCCGTGCCATCCTCAAACAGCACATACACATAAGAGTCTCCAAAAAAGGAGTACCCCCGCACCGCTTTGGACTTGGGTATGGACATCATCAAACTTGAGATAGGGTAGGTCACTTGATCCTCAATTACTTGAGGAGTTTGCCCAGCAAAAGGCGTTTTAATAATAACCTGAACATCGGAAAGATCTGGGATAGCATCCAAAGGTGTATTTTGCAATGACAGCCAACCCCATGCACCCATGGCGGCACTGAGCAACAAAACCAATACTCGATTACGAATGGAGTACGAAATAATATGATTAATCATCTAACCGTCTCCTTTAATGATTGTGTTCTGCGGGTGGCGGTGTTTCTCCAGCCGACATTAAACGTCGCAAATTGGATTGAATTTGACTCTCTGAATCAATCAAGAACTGACCTGAAATGACAATTTTTTGCCCTGCTTCTAAACCAGATAATACCTCAACAATCCCTTTGGTTTGAATGCCTGTCGTAATGTCAACCACATCAAACTCTCCACCGTCTAATTGACGAACCACTCTTTGCGTCTTGCCATCATCAATAACTGCTTCCAATGGAACCACCAATACATTGGATTTTCCCCCCCCATAAATTTCAACATCCATAAACATGTTCGGTTTCAACAGGTGCTGTTCATTAGGCACGGGCAAACGAACCTTTAACGCCTGAGTGCGTGCGTCCGTTAAAGGGTAAAGATACTCAATTTGACTCTCCCAGCGTTGCGCGGGAAATGCTTGGCTGGTTAGGTTCGCTGTCAATCCCGTTTTAACCCAATTTTGTTGTAAAGGTAAAATTTCCGCTTCCACCCATACCGTGGATAAATCCGCAATGGTCATAAGCTCGGTTTGTGGTTGAATGTACATTCCTTCCTGTACAGCAAGCGCCGTAATTACACCGTCTTGACTGGCATAGATAGGTACTTTATTAAAGGTTTTATTTTTACGTTGGATTTGCTTAATCACTCCGCGGCTAACCCCCAACAACTCCAATCGAGTTTTTGCCGATGCCACCAAAGAATTCGCAGACTTTCCTAACCGTTTGCGATTATGCAATGCCAATAAAAAATCCTGCTGTGCTGAGACAATTTCAGGCGAGTACAAACGGTACAACAGTTGACCTTTTTTTACGGAATCACCCAAACTATGAACACTCAAATCGCTGATCCAACCCGAAGCTCTTGGGTGAATGTGAACCACTTTGGAATTGTCCAAAACGACCTTGCCAAACGTTGGAATATAGCGCCATAACGTTGTTTTTTGTACCTCAGCGGTACGAATGGCTAAACCTTGCTTTAAACCGTCCCCCCCCCCACCTGCTGAAATTTTAGGCGCTCCAACCGAAGCTTGAATTTTCTGTTTGACCAAATCCATACCACAAATAGGGCAGGTTCCCCCATGATCACGAATGATTTGAGGGTGCATCGGGCAGACATATTTATACACCGCAGTAGACTCACTCTCTAACAGTAAAATTTCAGACGAGTGATCTTTCTCTGAATGTACGCCACCCTCTTCTTCTGCAACAACAAAAGCAGAAAAAGAAACAAGCAAAGTGCTTAGTAATAAATTTAAAAATAGATGTTTCATAATAAAACCCTTTTAACGAAAACACAGACTTTATAAAAAGTGACTATGCTTGCTAAAAATAAAGACAGACAAGCCAACCACAAAAATCAGCTTTGCAATACGTTCTTAAAAAGTAATATTACGATATTTTAGGAGGGCGAAAATTGAGAAAAACAGGGGGATTTTGCAGAGAAGATGGAACAAAAACAATCAACATTTTCATTCTATTGGGAGAGTCAAAGACATTTAAATGAAGGCCAACCAGCGGTGAGTTCATTTTATGGCACGTACTGTTGTTATCACACTGGCAATTATCAAAGCAATTAGCGCAGTATGAATTATCTATGTTTTGAACAAAGTGCTCTTGTTGCATAGAAGCACAACCATGTGCCACAACGTCTTGCAGTTGAAGCACATTTGGCTCACTTTTTTGGTTCGAGTCAACAAGCGCTTCAGTCCCTGCCCAAGAGAAGGACAACGCTGAAAACAACACTAAAAAAGCCATAACACAATGTTTCATTGTTTGATTATACCCCTTTTTATGGCTTATTTTCAGCAAAAATAACCACTGTTAAACAGATGACTCCCTGCTATTAAGCGTATCGGAATACGCCACAACTTTATTATCAGACGATTTTTTTGCAAGATAACTTGCCGTATCCGCTTGCTCGATCACTTTTTGAACGCTTTGAGAATTTTCATCCATTCTTGCCAATCCAATACTGGCTCCAACCGTCAAAACACTGTCCTGCCAATCAACTCGAATGGACTCTATTTTTTGTAACACTCTTTTTCCAACCAATTCACCCACGTCAAAAGAGCAATAGGGCAACAACATTGCAAATTCATCACCACCCAAACGTGCCACCAAATCATACTCTCTTCGCTCACTACTTAACTGAGCAGCGACGGCTTTTAAAATCGCATCGCCCGCATGATGACCATAAGTATCATTAATCGCTTTAAACTTATCCAAATCCAAAAATAACAGCGTGTGTTCTTTATGACCACTGGTCGCCTCTTCCCATAAAACTTCAGCTTCTCGCTCAAAGCCACGGCGGTTTAACAACTCCGTCATCGAATCATGGTTGGCTTCCCAAGAGAGGTTTTCTAAATTGCGATGCAATCGTGCATTGAAAAAATAAACTCCGCCAATCAAAGCCAAACAACCAATAAAAATGGCCGAAATCCATAACACTGCTCGATTAAGTTGCTCCTCCGCAACCTGCTCAATGCGGCTCAATGGAATGGTAATTTCAAGCGCCCCTAACAGTTGATGCTGCTTCCATGATTTTCCAAGCGGAGTCCCTGCTTGTTCACGAAATTTTTTCACATTTTCTGTGGTTTCATAATGATTATGGCATGCAACGCAGCCTGCGGAAGTTGCAGAATCTGCCGTTAAATATCGCAATACATTTCCGCCATTTTCCTGCTCAATACGAGAAATGGGTTGCCAGTTGATTGGGCCTGTCGGGTTCGCTTGATCTTGCGCTTCCAGCTGAGGCCATGCCCACTTTAAAAAATCATTTGAAAGCCCTTGAGTGGGTTCGATATTCCAACGACTTACAGGACGATAATGAAATAAGTTGGCGGTGTTTTGCTCTGTCGCCCTCCCTAACTCTTTTAAAAATTGCGCTGGAATAGGGATATAACCCTCATGAATCTCTGAATCCACATGCGAACCGTAACCATCCGATTTTAATTTCGCGATCGCAACATCGGAATACACAGAACGGGCGGTTTTTGCGAAAGTGGCAACAATTTTCGCCACCTCTTCCGCTTGTTTTTCAATAAAAAATTGCGTGGTATCACGCACAACAAAAATAGCCAATGTGCCTACAACAAAGAAGCTCAAAACTAATATGATGACTATTTTTTTTCGCTGCTGTATCACATAACTCATTTACCAAAATCCTTTATAATTCAACCTATCAGCACTCCACTACGTTAAAATCACACTGTTCGGATTGCAATAATGAAGCTAAGAGTAACTTATCTTTCAATGGAGCTGAGACATTCATTTCCACTTGTTGAGTATAATCAATTTTTAACACCTTGCCACCCATATTATTAATCCAATAACGTATTTTCTGTTCTAATGCAAAAGCACACGTTAATGAAATACAGACCATTTCAATTCGTTCTTCGGTACACAGCACATCCATAACGGCTTGAGTTGCCTGACCATAAGCACGGGCTAATCCTCCTGCCCCGAGTTTAATGCCGCCAAAATAACGCACCACAATCACCATCACATCTCCAGTATGTTTATGGTTTAGCACATTTAAAATTGGTTTTCCCGCCGTGCCGGAAGGCTCACCATCGTCTCCCGTTCCTGCGTTAGAAGCGCATTCAGGGTTACCTATTAAATAAGCCCAACAGTGATGGCGAGCATCTGGATATTTTTTTTTAATGACCGTCAACCAATGCATACCTGCTTCACGTGAAACAATAGGTTTAGCATACGCGATGAAACGGCTTTTTTTAATCAACACCTCTGCCCTTGCAAGCGCAGTAGGAACCAAGTAACTCATTCTACAATACTACTTTCCAATACAAAAAGAGGTAAAAATACGCCCCAATAAATCATCCGAAGTAAAGCGCCCCGTAATTTCGGATAATGCTTGCTGGGCAAGCCGCAAATCTTCTGCCAATAACTCTCCTGCAGCAAAACCCTCTAGCTGCTCCTGTCCACTCTTCAGCCAAGAAAGCGCTTTTTCCAACGCATCTAAATGACGCTTACGTGCCGTAAAAACGCCCTCTTCTGTTTGAGAAAATCCCATTTCTATTTTTAGATGCTCTCTTAAAAGACTCAACCCTTGGTGGTGTTTAGCAGATAACCAAACAATGGTGCGCTGTGTTTTTTTATCCACTTCAATCATCGGTTGATGATCAATTAAATCAATCTTATTACGTACCAGCGTAACAGGTATGTGCTCAGGTAATCGCTCTAAAATCATTTGATCTTCTAAATGGATATCCTCTCCTGCTTGCAATATCACTAAAACTCGATCTGCACCATCCAATGCCTGCCATGCGCGTTCAATGCCTATTTTTTCAACCTGATCCGTCGCCTCACGAACGCCTGCCGTATCCAAAATATGCAGCGGTAAGCCATCAATATTAATCTCTTCTTTTACAATGTCTCGCGTGGTTCCCGCAATATTTGTAACAATCGCACTTTCTCGACCAGACAGTGCATTCAATAAGCTAGACTTGCCCGCATTAGGTCGGCCTAAAATAACCACCGACATTCCCTCTCGCAGTAAAGCCCCCTGTTTTGCCGCACGAAATACCTTTTGTAAGCGTAATAAAATGGCTTGTAAGTCTCGCGCCACTTTTCCATCGGATAAAAAATCAATCTCCTCTTCTGGAAAATCAATCGCCGCTTCCACATAAATACGCAAGCGAATGGTCTCTTCCACCAATGCATTAATTTCTCGTGAAAAATCGCCCTGCAAAGAGCGTATTGCGGAACGCGCCGCTTGGTCAGAGGATGCTTCAATCAAGTCTGAAATGGCCTCTGCTTGAGTCAAATCCAACTTATCGTTCATAAACGCTTGTTTTGAAAACTCACCTGGCTCAGCTAATCGCGCCCCTAACTCAACCACACGATTCAACAGCCACTGCAATACCACTGGACCACCGTGCGCTTGCAGCTCTAAGACGTCCTCCCCTGTAAAGGAGTGGGGATTTGGAAAATACAAGGCAATACCACGATCCAATATTTGCTTATCTGAACCCAAAAACTCACCATAATAAGCGTAACGAGGCTTAGGAAGCGCGCCTAAAATGGCCTGAGCAATCTCAACCACCTTTTTGCCTGAAACCCGAACAATTCCAACCCCCCCCCGCCCTGGTGGGGTTGCAATCGCAACAATAGTGTCCATATTATCAAATATCATTTTTTGCCCTACTTACTTCTTCACTGTGACCAATAAAAAACGCCCATTAAAGGGCGTTTTTAAAAAGGAACTCAATACATGCGAGACTTTAAACAATCGTTTTATAGACCGTTGTTTTCATATCGGTAATAAATGCTTTTTCAGAAAACAAAGCAATACGCTTATCCAGCTTCTTTTTAGAGGAAAATGTCATCTCTTCGGCTTCTCCATTTACCTTAAAGGAGAGTACATACAAAGATTTTGAATCCACTTCAACTGTTGCTGTCGTATTAACAGCACTAGAGGCTATACTACTTGACTCTAACGGTAAATACCCCGCTTTTGTTTTATAACAAATAGGGGTTGTACCATCCGCAACCAAAAAATCCACTTTCCCGTACATGGGGTGATCTTGACCGAGTTTTTGATACGTTAACTGCATTGCTATTTACCTGCTCTCTCTTTTGCTTTTTCTTTCTCTTTGGCATCAATTTCATCAATTTTCTTAGTGATATACCACTGCTGAGTCACTGATAAAATATTGTTAACCACCCAGTAAAGCACTAAACCTGCGGGGAAGAAAATAAAGAATATCGTAAAAATAAAAGGTAAAAACTTCATTACCTTTTGTTGCATTTCATCCATCATCGCAGAAGGGTTTAACTTTTGCTGAATGAACATCGTAAGCCCCATAACGATCGGTAAAATATAGTAAGGATCTGTTGCTGATAAATCTTGAATCCATAGCATAAACGGAGCATGACGCATCTCTACCGAATACAATAATACCCAATACAGTGCGATGAACACTGGCATTTGAATCAGTATCGGTAAGCAACCACCCAATGGATTAATTTTTTCCTCTTTATAAAGCTTCATCATCTTCTGCTGAAAGAGCGCCTTATCATCCCCGTAATTTTCTTTTAACTGCTTCAACTTGGGCTGAAATTTCTTCAAACGTGCCATTGAACGGTAACTGGTCTCTGACAGCTTATAAAAGACAAGTTTAATCAATACCGTCAATAAAATAATTGCCACCCCCCAGTTACCCACAACGCTGTGAATTTTATCCAGTAACCAAAATAGAGGCTCCGCTAAAATGGTCAAGACACCATAATCGATCGTTAACTCTAACCCTGGCGCAATTTCAGCCAAAATATCTTGTTTTTCTGGCCCGATGTACACGCTTGAAGTTAACACGCCAGACTGACCTACATCAACAATCAGCATAGGCTCAACCACACCCACGGCATAACGCCCTTCTGCTAAAGGTTTTGCATAGTAGGTATTTTGAGCTTCCTGATTCGGAACCAATGCCGTTAAAAAATATTGCTGAATCATCGCGGCCCAACCACCCGTTACCATACGACTGGAAACTGGCTGAGTCATCAAATCATCAAACGAATGCTTTACATATTTATCCTCTGCATGAGGGTCATACAAAACAGGCCCCGTATAGGTATACATCATGAAGTTTTCATCAGGATTGTAGCGGTTACGTACAATTTGAGAGTACATGCTTCCTGACCAAGGTTCACTCGTTTGATTCTCTACCTTATACGCCACATCAATCAGATACTTTCCTTTTTGAAAGGTATAACTTTTTGTAACCGTTACCCCACCTTCCGTCCAAGTTAATGGCACAGTTAATGTATCACCCGTCATAACATACTCTGTTTGAGCGGCTTGATACTGCGTTTTATGCGTAGGAGCAGGCAGTGTAGCATTCGGCTGAGTTGCCAGCCCATTTTGAACCATATAGACCAGTGGCCCCGAATCACTCAATATTTGGAATGGCTGAGAGTGGTCATCAGAGGCACCATATTCTAATAGTTTTGCTGAACGAATATCACCACCAACGGTGTCTATAATCAGCTCAAAGGTATCCGTCGTAACATGAATTCGCTCTCCCTGAGAGATTCCATTTTGCAAGACGGGCACCGCACTGTTACCCACACTGCCAAGGTTTGCACCAGGAACATCCGATGCCGCAGACACTGAATTCCCAGATGATACCGTTGACGTAGTATTCGCAATAGGCACTTCTTGTGCGGCACTTGCCTGCACCGTTGCCTCAACTTTTGCTGACGAAAACTGCATCCATTCAAGCCACATCCACGTTAACGTAAATGCCAATGCCAACCACCAAAACGATCTCATATTCATTGAAAAAACCTTACTTAAAAGTCCCTATTTAACAAAGGGTCTAACCACTTGATTTATATACGATCCTTTAGATCGCTTTTTTTAATTTTACGCACTAGGTGTAAAAAACTGTTATGCAACGTCTGGTTATCAATTTCTTGCATACCCTTTCGCCCTAAAACGACAATATCATACCCACTTAACTCTTTCTTATGTAGCCGAAATGCTTCTCTAGCCAATCTTTTTACACGATTTCGCCAAACAGCATGCGATAATTGCTTTTTTGCAATCGCTAAACCAAGCCTAGGATAGGGTTGTTTATTTGGCCGAACAATAAATGTCCAATTACGATTACCGAATTTTTCAGCGTTTGAAAATACGTGTTGAAAATCGTTAGGCTTTAGAATACGAAGAGATTTTGAAAAACCGTTTGCAGGCTTGCTCAAAATAAAAGAAGGGATAGAAAGTTCTGAGTGAGTCGTTCGCTCATTGTTTGAATTCATTAACTCACCAGAATTTAATTTTGGGTGTACCATTTCAGCACACTCAAAACTATACAGCTAAGCGCTTACGCCCTTTCGCACGACGAGCAGCTAAAATTTTACGACCATTTTTAGTCGCCATACGAGCACGAAAACCGTGTGTACGGGCACGTTTTATAACACTAGGTTGAAATGTACGTTTCATGTCACTAAATCCTTAAAATATTCATTCCGAGATCCGGAAAACAGGGGATTATATAAGGTAATCAACAATAAAACAAGAGCCTTTTTTAAAAAAGTCGAGTCTTAAGGAAACTTCTTTTAAAACCCATTTGGCAACGTAACATGGGCAACAACTAGATATCGACCCAACTTACCTAATGTTACCAAGAGCAAAAACCACATAAAATTTACCCTCAGCACTCCCGCAATAAGCGTTAACGGGTCGCCAATAACAGGAACCCATGCAAATAATAGACTCAACGTACCAAACTTTCGAAAACGTAATTTTGATCTCTCAAATTGTTGCTCCGAAATTTTTAAAACCCTATTTCTTAAAAAATCACTGCCAAAAAAACCAATCCCATAATTGACCAATGAACCAAGAACATTACCAACCGTGGCCACTGCAATTAATAAAACAGGGTTCATTTCTGCCAGTAACAACCCCACCAATACAACTTCTGAACTCAGTGGTAATATTGTTGCCGCCAAAAAAGCGGATAAAAATAACCCAATAAACCCAAGATCACTAAACGTTTCCATCATCTTAAAACCCAATAAAAAAACAACTATATTTTATTTTATCTATAACCGTAAAAACAACATAAAAATCAACTAGATAAAACTAAAAAAAACGAGTTATCCACAGGGGTTACACACAGTCTTATCCACAGACAAACCCTTGTTTAAAAGCAATACGAAGGTATACTAAACGGATTATTTAGCCTTTAACCATTTTACCAAGGACTCTCTTTTGCAATCACTGTGGACTCAAAGTCTTAAACACTTAGAAAACGATTTGAATGATCAACAATTTCACACTTGGATTCGCCCCCTTCAAGCAATAGAAGAGGAGTCATCTATCCGTCTATTAGCACCCTCTACATTTATTTTAGACTGGGTCAATAAAAAGCTAATGACAAACATTCGTCAAGCTATTGCAACCGTAGCGCCTGTAAATACACCTGAGATTCTACTGGAAATTGGGGATTATACCGTAGATGTGCTTCCTGAACCCGAAGCAACCATTCCACAACCCTTACAAAAAAAACCAACTAAAAATAACTTAACCTCTGCAAAAAATAAACCTCAAAAATCGACCATCAAACACAGCTTAAATGCCAACTTTACATTTGACACATTTGTTGAAGGTAAGGCTAACCAACTTGCGGCGGCAGCGGCAAGACAGGTTGCTGAAAATCCAGGAGGAAGCTACAACCCTTTCTTTATTTATGGCGGTGTCGGTCTAGGTAAAACCCATTTAATGCATGCCATTGGTAACCAACTTCTCAAAGACAATCCAAATGCTCGTGTAGTCTATTTACACTCCGAACGCTTTGTTGCCGATATGGTCAATGCGTTACGCCATAACAAAATTGATGAATTCAAGCGATTTTACCGATCATTAGATGCGTTATTAATTGATGACATTCAATTTTTTTCTAACAAAGAGCAATCTCAAGAAGAGTTTTTTCATACCTTTAACACCCTTCTGGAAGGCAATAAACAGGTTATTTTAACCAGCGACCGCTTCCCTAAAGAGGTGGATGGACTGGAAGACCGTTTAAAATCTCGTTTTGGCTGGGGCTTGACCATTGCAGTTGAACCACCAGAGTTTGAAATGCGTGTGGCCATTTTGCTCAAAAAAGCCTCTGAATTTGGCATTGCTCTGCCTGAAGAGGTGGCCTTTTTTATTGCCAAACGATTACGTGGTAATGTCCGAGATTTAGAAGGCGCATTAAGACGCGTAGGCGCTTACTCTCAATTTACCCAAAAAGCATTAACCGTCGAAGTAGTCAAGGATGCACTTAAAGACCTGTTGGCTCTGCAACAAAAAATGGTTACTTTAGATAATATTCAAAAAACCGTTGCCGACTACTTTAAATTGCGCGTTGCAGACCTGCTCTCCAAACGACGCACGCGAAATATTGCACGACCCAGACAAATCGCCATGGCCATCGCCAAAGAGCTAACCAACCACAGTTTGCCAGAAATAGGGGATGCATTTGGTGGCCGAGACCACACCACGGTGCTCCATGCCGTGCGCAAAATTAAAGAGCTACGAGAGCAAGATCACCACATAGATAATGACTTTAACAGTTTAATTCGTATTATTACCAACTAAGATTAAGAGACCTTGGCATGAAAATTACTTTAACTCGTGAAAACCTTTTAAGTGTTCTACAAACCGTTGGAGGCGTTGTTGAAAAACGTCAAACAATGCCAATTTTAGGCAATGTTCTGTTTCAGGTTTCTGAAAACACTCTAACCGTTACCGCATCCGATTTAGAGATTGAAACGCGAGCAAAAACAGAGTTAGAGTCAAGCGAAGCAAGCCAGTTTGCGACAACGTTGCCCGCCATCAAGTTAATTAACATTGTACGCTCGCTTCCCAATGGACTGACCATTACCTTAGACTTTGATGAATCCCGTTGTACACTTTTGGCAGGACGGTCACGCTTTAAACTTTCCACCCTACCCGCCGATGATTTTCCAATCATGGATCTTACTCAGAGTGACCTATCCTTTGCACTTTCGCAACATCAGTTAAAACAACTTATCTTGCACTCTGGATTTGCAATGGCTAGCCAAGACGTACGTTTTTATTTAAACGGCATGTTATTTGATATCAACAACAGTACGTTACGTGTGGTGGCAACCGATGGTCATCGTCTATCCACCTGCTCAACTCAACTTGCAATGGAAGGTCTGCCTTCAACTCAAGCCATTTTGCCACGAAAAGGCGTACTTGAATTGCAAAAACTTATGAGCGATGACGAAACCTTAATTGAATTTTCACTGGCTAAAAACTACCTTACCGTACAACTAGAAGACACCGTATTTACCTGTAAATTAGTTGACGGTCGCTTTCCAGATTACCTTCGGGTCATTCCTACCGAAAACGATCAACTGATTCAAACCGATAAAGAGTTACTTCGCAGTTTATTACAACGTGCCTCTATCTTGTCCAATGATAAATTCAAAGGCATTCGTTTAAAACTCAGTCAAAATCTATTAACCGTCAATGCATCCAACAGCGAACAAGATGAATCCCATGAAGACATGGCCATTGACTACAATGGTACCGAAATGGAAATTGGCTTTAACGTAAACTACATTATTGACGTGCTTAACTCCATAAACGATGACTGCGTTACCTTAATTTTAAAAGATGCCAACAGCAGCTGTTTAATTGAAACACAAACCGATGCGTGCCATTGCCAGCATGTCATAATGCCCATGCGACTGTAAGAAAAACCTTTATTAAGGCTGTATTAACGAATACTTATACGGCCTTAAAATTTTCTCCCCCCCCCCTCCTAATCTGTAAATGACTTCATTACTTTGACACAAATCACCCAGCTCTCGATTCAACACTTTCGAAATTGCCAGCACATACAGTGTGAACTCAGCCGTGGATTAAACTTAATTGTGGGTGACAATGCCGCAGGAAAAACCGCCATTATTGAAGCCATTTGGGTGTTGGCAACAGGCCGATCTTTTCGAACCGCTAAATCACACCTTCTAATCCAACACCAACAAGAGGCACTTACCGTATTTACCGAAGTCACTTCCAGCCATGAAAATAAAAGCATCGCGTCACACCGCTTAGGCGTGCAAAAAACAACGCAACAAAGCCAGCTTCGTATGGACGGTGAAACCATTCAATCTCAAGCAACCATTGCACAGCACCTTCCCGTACAATTGCTAACCCCAGAAAGCCATAAACTGCTCGAAGACGGCCCCAAAGCCCGCCGTCAATTTATGGACTGGGGCTGCTTTCACCAGTCATCTGACTTTATGCCTTTATGGCGTAACTATCAGCGAGCGCTTAAACAACGCAATCAAGCACTTAAAAAACAATTGCCTAAAGCGCAGGTACAGTTGTGGGATCAAACACTGGTTGAAAACGCCCTAAAAATAGATGGCATTCGCCAAACCTATTTGAAAAATTTAACCCCCTATTTAGTCACCTTTTGCCAATCCCTAATGCCAGAAATAACGGAAAACGTTGTCTGCCAATATCGAGCGGGTTGGCCTAAAAATACTAACGATTTAATGGCGCTCTACGCCTTAAATTTCCAAAAAGAAAAAGCCCTTGGTCACACCCAATACGGCGCACATCGAGCGGATATTCGTTTTAAATTTTCAGGACAAGAAGCCATCAATACCCTTTCAAGAGGCCAACAAAAATTGTTTGTATGCGCCCTACTGCTTGCACAAGCCAGCCTGCATGAGAAAACACTGCAAGAACCCGTTATCATGCTCATTGATGACCTGCCTGCCGAGCTGGATGAAACCCATCGTTTAAAGCTGCTCGAACTCCTTCAAGTTCTAAAAATACAGCATATTATTACCAGTACCTCCCAAACACTTATTCCCATCTTGAACACCAATACCACCCATATATGGCAGCTAAATAAAGGAACGTTAATACAAAAATCACTTCTCTAAGTCATATCCAAAAGCTTACTATTTTGATAGAATCGGGGGTAATTTTCATGCTTAAAAAGGTATTTCTGTGAACAATCCAATTGAAACACAAAATTCTCCCCCCCCTTCAGGCAAAAATAGTAACACCACCCTTCCCATGATTATTTATGCCCTTTATTTGGCTAATTTTGTCATTCCTTTTGCGGCCGTAATTGGCGTCATTATGGCCTATGTTAATAAAAGTGATGAAAATGATTTTTTACAATCGCACTACCAATTTCAAATTCGCACTTTTTGGATTGGTTTGCTGTATTTGATTGTAGGCTCTCTCCTAACACTTATTCTTATCGGTTGGTTGATCCTATTATTTTATGCCATTTGGCTTATTATTCGATGTGTCAAAGGCTTTAAATACCTCAACGACCAACAACCCATTCCCGACCCAACCAGCTGGATGTTTGGCT
>JAMOLY010000043.1 GCA_027068835.1 Thiomicrorhabdus sp.
CTCCACCAAACTTTTTACCTTGTACAATCGTTAATGCCGCTGTAAGAGTCGTCTTACCGTGATCTACGTGACCAATAGTACCAACATTCACATGCAGCTTGCCGCGTTCAAATTTTTCTTTTGCCATGATGCAATCTCCTAAGTAGCAACGACTGTCAAAAATCAGATCGATGCAAATATAATAAAAATATGGAGCTCTTAATCGGAATCGAACCGATGACCTCATCCTTACCATGGATGCGCTCTACCGACTGAGCTATAAGAGCAAATGTAAAAAAAGGCTCCCCCTATCAATCTGAATCAACAAACTAACAAAGAGAGCCTTTGAAATATGGAGCGGGTAAGGAGAATCGAACTCCTCTCATCGGCTTGGAAGGCCGAGGTAATAGCCAATATACGATACCCGCAATTTGGTGGAGGGTGGTGGATTCGAACCACCGAAGGCGGAGCCAGCAGATTTACAGTCTGCCCCCTTTGGCCACTCGGGAAACCCTCCAAATTGTGTGAGCGTATTTTATAGAGTTTTATTAAACTGTCAACATTTAATTGTTAACTTTTTAAAAAATCTAATTTTGCTACCCTACAAATCCAAAAGCCTTGACTCACATTCACGCAACTCGTCTTTTTTCGTATTGTAACAAGCAACACGAAGAACACAATAGGAGCCTTGGTTTTTTTACCCCCCCTCTTAGCAAGCCTGATAAAATACGATTAATTTTTACAAAAAAACACAGTAACTTCTTATGCAAAACAACTGGCATCAACTCTTACAATTTGACCAACAACACATATGGCATCCCTATGCCAAAAGCCCCAGCGCCACACCTGCGATTGGTGTTCAAAAAACCAAAGGCTCCATTATCACACTGGCCAACAACCAAGAGCTGGTGGATGGCATGTCTTCATGGTGGGCTTGCATCCATGGCTACAACCACCCCACAATTCAGCAAGCAATGCATGAACAAATAGAACAGATGCCCCACATCATGTTTGGTGGACTGACCCATCAACCCGCCATAGAACTTGCAAAACGCTTAATAAAGCTAACACCATCAGGACTGGATAAAGTTTTTTTTAGTGATTCCGGCTCTGTCGCTGTAGAGGTGGCTATTAAGATGGCATTGCAATACTGGATTAGCTTAAAGAAGCCACAAAAAAAACAGCTACTGATGGTTAAAAATGGATACCACGGAGACACCTTTGCCACCATGGCTATTTGCGACCCCGACAATGGTATGCACGCCATTTTTAACAACCCCCTTATTCAACATCATTTTGCATCCGCGCCTCAGATGGGATTTGATCTTGCAAGCGACGATCGCGATATCAATGATTTTAAAGCACTGCTCAGCCAACATCACCAAAGTATTGCTGCGGTCGTAATAGAACCCATTGTACAAGGCGCAGGTGGCATGCGGTTTTACCGCCCCGACTACCTTGCGCAAATTAACCAGCTCTGTCAATCCTATAATGTACTGCTTATTGTGGATGAAATCGCCACGGGGTTTGGACGAACGGGAAAACTGTTTGCCTGTGAATGGGCGGACATCACGCCCGACATACTCTGCTTAGGCAAAGCACTCACTGGTGGAAACTTAACACTTGCCGCCACGCTTGCAACGTCAAAAATAAGTGAAGCCATCAGCCAAGGAAACCCAGGATTATTAATGCACGGCCCAACTTTTATGGCAAACCCACTGGCGTGTGCTACGGCCATTGCCAGTATTGACCTATTACTCGCCTCTCCTTGGAAGCAAAACATTCAACAAATTGAGCGCCATCTAAAACAAGCACTGTTGCCACTTAATGGATTAACAGGAATAAAAGAAGCACGCGTACTGGGCGCAATTGGTGTCATTGAACTCGATCGAGCCGACCTTGGAGAGACAATACAGGCACAGGCCGTGCAACAAGGTGTGTGGCTACGCCCATTTGGATCGCTTATTTACACCATGCCAGCCTACAATATTCCACAATTGCAACTGCAACAACTCACGGACGGAATGATTACCGCAGTCAAAGCCGCCCTATCTGATTAAGAGTGCTCAATAATTTCGTAATCGTGAGACATCACAACGGTTGCCTCTAACATTTTAGAGACCGAACAGTATTTTTCAGCAGACAAGTCAACCGCACGCTTCACTTTTTTCTCATTTAAATCCGTGCCTGTAACTTTAAAATGAACGTGGATTTTACTGTAAACCTTAGGAACAGAATCTGAACGCTCTGCACAGATTTCAATCTCGCAACCATTAATCGCTTGTTTACTTTTTTGCAACATCAAAACCACATCAATGCCCGTACAGCCACCCAGCCCCATCAAAACCATCTCCATAGGACGAGGCCCTCTGTCTTCACCACCGACCTCTGGCGAAGCATCCATTAAAACAGAGTGCCCGCCCTCCGTTGTTGCTTCAAATGCCATCTTTCCTTGCCATTTAATCACTGTTGCCATACTTATTTAATCCTGTGTTGAACTTAAAAAATAGAAATCGAGAGGGGGGGGGAATTATTCTGAAAAGAACAACTCCGATAATTTCTTACCTGGCTCTTCAGCACGCATAAACGCCTCGCCCACTAAAAAACTGTTCACCGAATGCGAACGCATTTTTTGAACATCTTCTTTGCCTAAAATACCGCTCTCTGTAATAACAATACGATCTTCTGGGATTTTATCCAGCATTCTAATGGTATTATCTAATGACACCCCAAAACTGTGCAGATCACGATTATTAATGCCAATCATCGGCAACGGGAGGCGCAATGCACGCTCAAGCTCTTCCTCATTGTGCACTTCAATCAACACATCCATATCCAACGTCATGGCCGTTTGCGTGAGTTCCGACATTTGAGCATCACCAATGGCGGCGGCAATGAGCAAGATGCAATCCGCACCAATCGCACGCGCTTCATACACCTGATAATCATCCACAATAAAGTCTTTACGAATGATCGGCAACGCCACCGATTCACGTACCTGCTGCAAATAAGCATTAGACCCTTGAAAAAAATCTTTATCGGTTAAAACAGATAGACACGCCGCCCCATTTTTTGCATAACTTTGTGCAATCTCAACGGGATCAAACGGCTCTCTTAAAACCCCCTTGCTTGGCGAAGCTTTTTTAATTTCCGCAATCACCGCAGATTGACCAGCATCTAGTTTTGCTTGCATGGCAGCCACAAAACTTCTTGTTTCTGGCGCCAATAACGCACGTTTTTTCATTTCACGTAACGAAATCTTGTCGCAACCCGCTTGAATTTCTTCCAGCTTTCGTAAAATAATTTTTTTTAAAATGGTTGGAG
>JAMOLY010000044.1 GCA_027068835.1 Thiomicrorhabdus sp.
TCATTGTACGTTTTTGGGTCATTACCATTATTTTAGTGTTGATTGGTTTGGCGAGTTTAAAACTTCGATAGCGAGAAATAAACGATGTATTTAGTAGCTGGTTTAGGCGTAACTGGGCAGTCGGTATTGCGCTATTTTGAGGCACAAGGCGAGCCTTGTTTGGCATTTGATACCCGCGATAATTTAGACATTAGCACACTTGAAACCACTTTTACAAAAACACCCTTTGCCTTAGGTGAATTGCCTAAGTCGTGGCTTAAAAAGTTCGATACTTTGGTCTTAAGCCCCGGCATTGCTCAATCTGAATCTTGGGTGGTGGCGTTAAAAGAGCAGGGCAAGCAAGTCATTGGCGACATTGAACTGTTTGCGCGTACTGTCAGTGCGCCAGTGATTGCCATTACGGGTTCCAATGGTAAAAGCACCGTCACCACCATGACAGGCATGGCACTGCAAACCGCAGGCTATCAAGTAGGGGTGGGGGGAAATATTGGCGAAACGGTACTGGATTTATTGCTCGATGAAAACACATACGACGTATACGTACTAGAGCTTTCCAGCTTTCAACTTGAAACCACCTACTCACTCACCAGCCAAGCGTCAACCGTTTTAAATATTTCGGAAGACCACATGGATCGTTACCCCTCCATGACGGAATACATTCAAGCCAAAATGAATGTATTTTCCAATACTGAGCTTGCCGTACTGCCCGAAGGATTGAGTGAGCAAGGTGTTTTTCACCCCGTTTCCATCAGTCGTTTTGGGCTGAGTGAGAACGTGATTCAATCGGAACGTGATTTTGGCATTCTAACCAAAGGGGGGGGGGATAAATTTTTAGGCGTTGGAAAACAGCCTATTATTGCTGTCTCTGAGATGTTGTTGCAAGGCAAACATCATCAATTAAATGCATTGGCGATGATGGCTTTGTGTCAGTCGTTTCAAGTCAATGCCGAACACTTTAAACAAGTTGTTCGTACGTTTGGCGGTTTGCCACATCGAACCCAGTTGCTTGGAACATTCGAAGGCGTAACATGGATAAACGACTCCAAAGGCACCAATGTGGGGGCGACGCTTACCGCGATTGAAACCCTTGGAGAGCAAGTAACAGGCAAACTTATTTTACTACTGGGGGGGGTAAGTAAAGACGCTGATTTTTCAGACTTATTGCCTGCAGTTCAACGCTTTTGCCGTCATACCATTGTCCTTGGTCGTGATAAAGAGAGTATTTCGGCGCATTTGATCGATATGCCTCACACCTTGGTTGAGACCTTAGAGGAGGCGGTATCACTTGCTAAACAAAAAGCACAGCAGGGAGATTGCGTATTGTTCTCACCCGCTTGCGCCAGTTTCGATCAATTTAGCAACTATCTACAACGTGGTGAATTTTTTATGCAATGGGTGAATGAGCTGTACCTATGTGACGAACGGGTGGCGAGTAAAGCATGTTAGCACACTGGCGAGAACAGAGCCGTCAATGGCCAATGGATTACTGGTTACTGGGATTAATTACAACCCTTGCCGTTATGGGGTTGATGATGGTGGCATCCAGCTCGGTTGCCATCAGCGAACAGCGTTTTGATCACCCTGACCACTACATTATTCGTCAAAGTATCTCCATGGCATTGGGGCTGTTTGTGGCGTATCTATTTTTTCATGTACCGCTTTCAATGTGGGAGAATCACCGTGGAAAGCTGTTTTTATTTGCCATTATTTTGTTAATCGCAGTATTGATTTTTGGGCGAGAAATCAACGGCAGTAAACGCTGGTTGCCGTTAGGAATTATGAATTTTCAACCGTCTGAATTCATGAAGCTGGTCATTGTTGTTTTTATGGCAGGGTATTTAGATCGTCACGCCTCGGCAGTTAAAGAGAGCTTTGAGGCGGTGATACGGTTGGCATTGCCGTTTGGTTTAATGGCGATACTACTACTGCTCGAACCCGACTACGGCAGTACTTTTGTGATTGCGATTATGATTACAGGGATGTTGCTCATTGCAGGCGCACCGTGGCGCTATTTTGCCTTAACTGTTTTGCCGATGGTCTCTATTTTAGTGGCATTGGTGATGACCTCAGAGTATCGCATGGCACGGGTGAGCAGTTTTTTAGACCCGTGGCAAGATCCCTTTGGCGCGGGATATCAACTCACGCAAGCACTGATTGCTTCGGGCAGTGGTGGTTGGTTTGGTACAGGGCTGGGAGGGAGCATACAAAAAATGCTTTATCTGCCTGATGCACATACCGACTTTCTGTTCTCTATTTACGGTGAAGAATTTGGCTTTATTGGCGTGATTTTTTTGGTGTTGCTGTACTTAGCCATTTTGCACCGTCTGTTTCGAATTGGTCGAAAAGCGCTGGATGCCAACTATTTTTTTGGTGGCATGGTCTGTTTTGGCATTGGTATTTGGATTATTTTGCAAGCGGGTATCAATATGGGCGTGAACTTAGGCGCGTTTCCAACCAAAGGGTTAACGTTGCCCTTTATGAGTTACGGCGGCAGCAGTGTGTTAATGATGAGCATTGCATTTGCATTGGTGTTTCGTGTTGATTACGAAACACGATTTTACCCAAAACCCAAACCTGAGAAAAAAACAGAAAAAGAGACATCTTCGAAAAAAGAAGCGAGTGGCTCAAAAACAAGTGTTAAGAAAAAACCTGCGGCATCTACACGTGCTAAAGCGCCTAAACGTAAAAAGGTGGCTTCATGAAAAAAATACTCATTATGGCAGGGGGCACAGGGGGGCACGTCTTTCCCGGTATTGCCCTGGCAGACGAACTGAAGGCACAAGGTGTTGAGGCCATTTGGCTGGGTACACAAGGCGGAATGGAGGCTACTTGGGTGAACAAGGCCAATATTCCACTGCATGAAATTACCATTAAAGGCTTAAGAGGCAACGGCCTATTAGGTTGGCTTAAATCGCCTTTTAATGTCAGTAAAGCGTGGCTTCAAGCGCGGCGCATTATTAAACAAGAACAACCCAATTTAGTGTTAGGCATGGGCGGGTTTGTTTGTGGGCCAGGAGGCTTGGCGGCCAAATCGCTGGGTATACCACTGGTATTGCACGAGCAAAACGCCATACCCGGGCTAACCAATAAACTCTTAGCAAAAATCGCCAATCAAGTCATTACCGCCTTTCCTCAAGAAGCCATTAAGGGTAAGCACGTTGTGACCATTGGCAATCCTGTTCGAGCAGGGCTTGAATCCCTCCCTCCTGTGAAGATGCATAAACCGTGTCACTTGCTGGTATTGGGTGGCAGTCGTGGCGCACTGGCACTCAATGAAACCTTGCCCAAAGCACTCGCTTTAATGAATCCAGACGATCGTCCCGTGGTTACGCATCAAACGGGTGAAAAAACTTACCAACAAGCGGTCAATTTCTATCAAGCGGCAGGTGTGACCGCCAAAGTGGTCTCCTTTATTGACGACATGCAAACCGCCTACCAAAAGGCCGATTTAGTGCTTTGCCGTTCAGGTGCCTTAACCGTCAGCGAGCTAATGGCCAGTGCCCGTCCCGCCATCATGGTGCCTTACCCCCATGCGGTAGACGACCACCAAACCGCCAATGCCAAGGCGCTGGTTAAGATAGGGGGGGGAGGAATTATTCAACAAACCCAATTGACCCCAGAAGCCCTTAAACATAAGCTGGAAGATTGGTGTCAAACGCCCACTAAAATCGAAACAGCCTCGTTAAGCATTCGACAACAGGCCAATACACAAGCCACACAAAAAATTGTGGCGTTGTTGATGACGTTCATGAAACCGTAATTTGTGTTGAAAATATTTTGAGCTCTAGGGCATTTTTTAGAGTTTAATTGTGGTGGATTGCTACCATTAAAAAATTAAACCACGGAACATACTGAATAGACCTTTTCCGTGTATTCCGTGGTTAAAAAAGAGAAAAACTATGGACAAGCTAAATATGAAAAGCCCTGATTTTACGGAACAGAATATCGAAAAGCTGGCAGCACTTTTTCCTAACTGTGTGACCGAGGCTAAAAACGACAAGGGTGAGTTGCAAAAAGCCATCAACTTTGATCTGCTGAAACAGGAGCTTTCTAATAATATTGTCGATGGGCCGCGTGAGCGTTATCAGCTTAATTGGCCTGGTAAACGAGAGGCGTTATTAACCGCCAATACCCCTATTAGTAAAACTCTGCGCCCCTGCCGCAAAGAGAGTGTGGATTTTGATACCACTGAAAACCTGTTTATTGAAGGCGATAATCTTGATGCCTTAAAGCTGTTGCAGGAGACCTATCTGGGTAAGGTAAAGATGATTTACATTGATCCGCCTTATAACACAGGTAATGATTTTGTTTATGACGATAACTTTACTGCTGATAAAGATGAGTATGATCTGGCAAGTGAGCAAAAGGATGAAGAGGGTGGCCGATTAGTAGCCAATACCGAATCGAATGGACGTTTTCATTCGGATTGGCTGGATATGATGTATCCACGGTTGAAATTGGCTCGGAATCTTTTAAGGGATGATGGGGTTATTTTTATTAGTATTGATGATGGTGAAGTTGCAAATGTTAGAAAGATTTGTGATGAAATTTTTGGTGAGGGTAACTTTGTAGCTCAAATATCTGTTCAGTTAAACCCAAGGGGACGAAATCTTGATAAGTTCATAGCTAAAACACATGAAACAATATTAGTTTTTGTAAAAGATTATATGAGTGAGACTTCTATTATCGGTATTCAAAAAGAAGGTCGGATGATAAAAGAATACAATAAAACTGATAATACTGGTCAGTATAGACTAACAGGGTTGAGAAATAGGAATCAGGCCTTTAATCCATCAACACGTCCAAAGCTTTATTATCCCCTGTATGTAGAGCCATTAACTGGTCGAGTTTCTCTTATGAAAAATTCTGAGTATGTTGATGAGGTCTGGCCTGATACTCCAGATGGTGTGAAAACGTGCTGGACTTGGGGGAAAGAAAAAGTTACTAAAGAAAACAAGCTGTTGATAGCTGAAAAAGTTGGTGATAGCTGGAGAATTTATCGTAAAGACTATTTAATTGGTGAGAATGGAAAGATTGCAACAACACTGGTTAAGTCACTTTGGTTAGACAAACAAATTAATAACGATTATGGCAGAAAAGTAGTAAAAGATTTACTTGGGGCAGCAGTTATGAGCTTCCCTAAATCTGTTGACTTAATAAGAAAGCTCATTCAAATTGGTGCTAGAGAAGATGATATTGTCTTTGATTTCTTTGCTGGCTCAGCCACAACAGCCCATGCTGTTATGCAGCAAAATGCTGAAGATGCTTCGACTAACTCAGCACAGGTGAGTAATCGTAAATTCATTATGGTGCAACTCCCCGAAGTTACCGATGAAAAATCAGAAGCCCATAAAGCAGGTTATGCCACCATTGCAGAGATCAGCAAAGAGCGCATTCGTCGAGCGGGACAAAAAATCAAAGAAGATAATACCGATAAGGAAGGCATTGATCAGCTAGATACAGGTTTTCGCGTGCTTAAAGTCGATAGTTCTAATATGAAAGAGGTCTATTACGCTCCTGAAGCCATGAGTCAAGCAGACTTGGTAGACCAAGCTGATAATATCAAAGCAGACCGCACTGCTGAGGATTTATTGTTTCAGGTATTACTCGACAGGGGGGTGGATTTAACACTGCCGATTAAAAGAGAAATGATGTCCACGAAAAGCACGAAAGAAAAAGAGTTTGAGGTATTTTTTGTGGATGAGAATGCACTTTGTGCCTGTTTTGAAAAAGATATAAACGAGGATTTAGTCAAACAAATCGCCAAACGTGAACCACAGCGTGCAGTATTTCGTGATGCGGGTTATGGCTCTGATAGCACTAAAATTAATATTAAACAAATCTTTAAATTGGTTTCACCACATACCGAAGTGAAGGCGATTTAATGGAAGGGCTTTTAAACCACGGAATACCAGTAGTTGAAGGTAGCTTAAGTGATGGATAAGGCAACTGGCGAAGTGGTTATTTACCAGACGGAAGATGGCAATATTAAGCTGGATATTCGCCTTGTTAATGAAACATTGTGGATGTCTCAGGCCGATATGGCTCAGTTGTTTCAATGTTCAGCAGACAATGTTTCTCTGCACTTAAAAAATATTTATAAAGAACAAGAGCTTGAGTATGATGCAACTACCGAGGATTTCTCGGTAGTTCGTCAGGAGGGTGCTCGCTCGGTTGAGAGAAAGCTCACCCTGTATAACTTGGATGCGGTTATTTCAGTCGGTTATCGGGTGAAGAGTAAGCTGGCTACACGCTTTCGTATATGGGCAACACAGTTACTGAAAGAATATATTGTTAAAGGCTTTGTGCTGGATGATGAGCGTTTAAAAAATCCCGTTGTTAAAGACTCGAAAGTACCAGATTATTTTGATGAAATGCTGGCTCGCATTCGTGATATACGTGCCAGTGAACGACGTATGTATCTGCGTGTACGTGAAATTTTTGCGATGGCGGCAGATTATGAACCAACGTGGAAGGAAACCACGCTTTTTTTTAGCGTCATCCAAAATAAACTACATTATGCCGCTACGGGCATGACGGCGGCTGAATTGATCCAAAGTAGAGCAAATTATAATGCGTCTAATATGGGGTTAAATACTTGGAAAGGGAGTGTGGTACGAAAGACAGATATTACGATTGCCAAGAATTATCTGCAAGAGGATGAAATAGAAACTCTCAATCGCATAGTCTCCATGTGGCTCGATTATTCAGAAGACCAGGCTTTACGACGTAAGCAGGTTTTTATGAAAGATTGGGAGCATAAGTTAGATGACTTTTTGCGCTTTAATGAGCGTGATGTATTGACTCACGCAGGGCAAGTGCGCAAAAAAGTAGCGGATGCTTATGCCAATGACCAATATAAAAAGTTTGAAGTGATCCGTAGGGAACAACAAGAAGCGACTGCTGAAAAGGATTATATCAAACAGTTAGAGACAGCAGCCAAACAGTCATTAGAGGATGGTTCAAAAGATGATTCTAAATGATTTAGAACCACGAAATACACAGAATATACGGAAGAGAAACAATAAACCTTTGTTGTGTTGTTCCGTGGTTAAAAAGTACTGGGTTAATAGAAGATGAAGCTTAAATTTAAAAAACAAGCCTATCAAACTGAAGCGGTGCAAGCGGTGGTGGATTGTTTTAAAGGTCAGCCAAAACAAGCATTAGCTAAATATGCGATTGATCCTGGCAAAGAGTTTGAGGCAAAAAACAAGATGCCTGTTCATCTTGATTTATTTGATGAAGAGGCGGTTGTGGATGAATACACGGGGTTTAAAAATGCCAGTCTTTTACCACTTTATCAGCTAGTAGAAAATATACAGGCGGTGCAACAACGTCAAAACTTGCCTGTTTCTGCGGTACTTGCCAGTGACAAAATTTGTGACTGTAACTTAGATATTGAAATGGAAACGGGTACGGGTAAAACCTATGTGTATATCAAGACTATGTTTGAGTTGTATGAAAAATACGGCTGGAGCAAGTTTATTGTGGTGGTGCCAAGTATTGCGATTAGGGAAGGGGTAAGTAAGTCTTTTGAAATAACCGCCGAACATTTTTTAGAGCAGTACGGCAAGCAGGCGCGGTCGTTTATTTATAATTCTAAACAGTTGCATAATATTGAAAGTTTTTCATCCGATGCGGGCATTAATGTGATGATTATTAATGTGCAGGCATTTAATGCACGGGGCAAAGATGCACGGCGTATTTATGAGGCGCTGGATGGATTTCAAAGCCGCAGACCGATTGATGTGATTAAGGCGAATCGTCCCATTTTGATCTTGGATGAACCACAAAAAATGGAAGGCAAAAAAACACTGGACTCTTTTAAGGAATTTAATCCTTTAATGATTTTACGTTATTCGGCCACACATAAAACGGATCACAATAAAATTCACCGACTCGATGCTCTGGATGCCTATAACCAAAAATTGGTTAAGAAAATAGCGGTGCGCGGTATTACGGTTAAGGGGTTAACAGGAACGAATGCTTATTTGTATTTAAGCCAGATTCATATCTCCAAAAATAAAGCACCCGAAGCCAGTATTGAGTTTGAAATACAGTTAAAAAGTGGTTCGATTAAACGGGTCACACGCAAGTGTCGCAAAGGCGATAATCTGTTTGCTAAATCAGCAGAGCTTGAGCAATATAAAGGCTTTGTGATTTCAGAAGTGGATGCACGAACCGACACGGTGAGTTTTACCAATGGGGTAGAGCTTAAAGCAGGTGAAGTGTTGGGGGATGTTAATGAAGCTGTTTTGCGTCGAATTCAAATTCATGAAGCCGTTAAAGCGCATTTTGCAAAAGAGCAGGTGTTGTTTTATCAAGGGGTCAAGGTATTGACCTTATTCTTTATTGATGAGGTGGCTAAATACCGCCAATACAATGAGGCGGGAGAGCAACAATCGGGCGAGTATGCGCAAATTTTTGAGGAAGAATATACCCATCAAATCAATGAAATTCTGACACTCGAAGATACGCCCTATAGCCAATATTTAAAACGTGATAACACCACTCAGGTGCACAACGGTTATTTTTCAATCGACAAAAAGAGCAAACGTTTGGTTGATCCAAAAATGGCAGCACGTGGTGACCTAAAAGGTCAAACGGATGATGTGGATGCCTATGATCTGATCTTAAAAGATAAGGAACGGTTATTATCATTGGATGAGCCTGTGCGCTTTATTTTCTCTCACTCTGCTTTGCGAGAGGGGTGGGATAACCCGAATGTGTTTGTTATTTGTACTTTAAAACACAGTGATAATACGATTTCTCGAAGACAAGAAGTGGGGCGTGGTTTGCGAATTGCTGTCAACAAACACGGCGAGCGCATGGATAACCCTGCTACGGTGCATCAAACCAATGTGCTAACGGTTGTGACCAACGAGAGTTATCAGGATTTTGTAACGGCGTTGCAAAAGGATATTTCTGAATCGCTGTCTGCTCGTCCGCGTGTGGCGGATAAAAAGTACTTTACAGGTAAAGTGATTAAGCTTGCTGATGAAGAAAATCTTGTGATTGATGATAAAATGGCTAACCAAATATACCGCTATTTGGTGAGAAATGGCTATAACGATGATGATGATAAAATTACACAAGACTATCACGATGCTAAAAAAGAAGGTGAACTTGCCAAGCTGCCAGAAGAGCTTGAGCCATATAAAGAGCAAATTTTTGGATTAATTGATAGTGTATTTAGTGATACACAACTGCCAGAAATTGATAATGATCGACAGAAAAAAGTGAATCCCTTAAGTGATAATTTTAAGAAAAAAGAGTTTCAGGCCTTGTGGAGTCGCATCAATGGCAAGGCGGTATATGCGGTTGATTTTAACTCGGCAGAGTTGGTTGAAAAGTGCATTGGTACCTTAAATAAAGAGCTTAAAGTCACCCCTTTAAAATATACGGTAGTGGCAGGAGAGCAAAAACAAACGGCTAGCTATGATGATTTAAAGTCGGGTGAATCATTTAAGATCAAAGAATCTCAGCCTTTCTATCACAAAGAGTCAATTCATTCAGCCGTAAAGTACGATTTAATTGGTAAGACAGCAGAGGGCACGAATTTAACACGTCGTACGGTAGCGAATATTTTAAGTCGTATTAGCATTAAGATTTTTGAGCAGTATAAAACCAACCCTGAAGATTTTATTGCAACAGCAATTCGCTTAATGAATGAGCAAAAAGCGACAATGGTGGTAGAAAAACTGAGTTATGATCCGCTTGACAGTCATTATGAGATTGATATTTTCACCGAAAATAATCCTCCTGCCGATTTTAGTAAAGCCATAAATGTTCAACGTCACGTGTATGATTACGTATTTACCGATTCTGAAACAGAAACCGATTTTGTGAAAAATCTGGAGACCAGTTGTGATGTGGTGGTGTATGCTAAATTGCCAAGAGGGTTTTCAATTCCAACCCCAGTAGGTAACTACAACCCCGATTGGGCAATTGCGTTTAAGGAGGGTCGTATCAAGCACATCTATTTTGTTGCTGAAACCAAAGGTTCTATGTCAAGTATGCAGTTGCGTAAAGTAGAGGAGATAAAAATTGACTGTGCCAGAAAGTTTTTTGCAAAAATATCAGCCGATCAAGTGAAGTATGACGTGGTAGATAATTATGAAAAACTGATGGATTTAGTGAGTTGATTGGCAAACTCTTGGGACGGTCGGTTTGATTTAATGGCGGCGGATCGCCTGTTTGAATGCCGCTGGAGCGCATGATTTCCATAAAGTCGCGCATATTTAATGTGGGTTTTATGTTTTCAGCGGTAAATGCTTCGTCTCTTGGGCTGAGTGCTAGGCCGCCTTTGGTAATCACTAAATCTCCTGCCGTAGATGACCACCAAGGCATTGGTTGAGGTAGGGGGGGGAGAATGATTCAACAAACCGAATTAACCCCAGAAGCTCTCAAGCATAAGCTGGAAGATTGGTGTCAAACGGCCTTATTAAACATTCGAAACCCAACTAATACTCAAGCCACCGAAAAAATTGTGGCGTTGTTGTTGACGTTTATGAAACCTGACATATTTTGAGCTTGAAAGGTGACTTGAGCAAATACAAATTATTACTTACCTGTTTAGCGTTTATAATAGCCAGAATTAATTTAGCTAAATGGATAAAGGATAAAACTTTGTATTACAAATTATTATTACCCGCGATATTATCAATATTTATTTTAGGGTGTGGCGGTGGAAGTGAAAGCAGTGTGTCTGAAGATGGTACTCCTATTAGTGGCACTCCTATTGTTAAATCATGTGTTGTCGAACCACCCGTGGTTGTATCACCCGTTGTCGCACCATCCGTGGTTCAACAACGTGCCTTGATTTTATACGATGCGCCAGTGGGTGTGCCGATGCAAAAACAGGGTCTTTCGCAAGCGATTATGCTTAAGAACCTACTCGGGCATTTTTCAATGGACGTTGAGATGAAACGTGTTGCAGAGTATGCCGCAGGGGATGTGGACGCTTATGATGCACTTTTCTATTTGGGTAGCTATTACAACAACCCCTCACCAGAAAGTTTTTTGTCAGATATTTCTACGACCAATACAACCGTTGTTTGGTTTAAATACAACTTATGGGATTTGGCTTGGAATGCCACCTACGGTTTTAGTGAAAAATTTGGGATTAACTTAATCTCTTCTGCTGGGTTTAACTCCCCTCCGTCACCAAGCAATTTAGCGCCAGGCTTTTTTGATACAGTCATGTATAAAGACCTCGCATTTAAAAAGTTTTATGCCTACGATGCAACAACGCAAGCCGTTTCAGCCGACCCTGATATTGGTTTGATTGAAATTGCGGATGTGACGAAAGCGAATGCATTGGTTGAAATTGTAAACAGTGTGACCAATGAACGTGCACCTTACATCACGAATTCAGCGAATTTTTGGTACATTGCCGACATTCCCTTCTCGTTTATTGGAGAGAGAGATCGTTATTTAGTCTTTAGTGACATGCTTCATGAAATTTTGAATATTCCACATGAAGAAAATCATCGCGCCATGATCCGTTTTGAAGACATTAGCTCTAAAAGTAGCCCAATGGCGTTAAACCAATTAAGTGACTACCTGAGCACACAGCAGATTCCATTTACCATGGCTGTCGTGCCCATTTATAAAGATCCAAACGGAATTTATAATGGTGGCGTTGCAGAAGAGATTCCAATTTCTGAGGCTCCCAATCTTGTTGACTCATTATGCTATGCCAAAGCGCGTGGTGGTCATATCTTAATGCACGGTCTGACGCATCAGTACAGCGATATGTATAATCCAACGTCAGGTTTGACGGCAGAAGATTATGAGTTTTGGGATATTGTTAATAATAGACCCGTTGCAGAAGATTCGGTTGCTTGGGCAGCAGATCGTATTCAAACAGGATTAGATGTATTTGCCAGTGTGGGCATCTTCCCTTATGTTTGGGAAACCCCCCACTATCAAGGGTCGCCTAACAGTTATGCCGCATTAGGAGCAGGAAAAGCACGTTATGGACGTTCGTTCTATTACACGTCAACAAACCCACAATTAAACCTTGATGAGAATGATCCAGAGCGAGACTTTGGTGTCGGGCAGTTTTTCCCGTTTATCATTGAATCTGATCATTATGGTCAAAAAGTGTTACCAGAAAATCTTGGAAACTTTGTTTTTGACATTGGTTCCGGAGAAGTGTTGTGGGATGAGTTGTATGAAAATGCAAAATATGCACAAGTTGTACGTGATGGTTTTGCCTCTTTTTACTTCCATCCATTTTGGTTAGAGCCCGGTTTTGATGTTCCAGCTTTGGAAGATTTAAATAAACTGGTTGAAGGTATTAATGGATTAGGGTATCAATGGGTGGTTGGTAAAGACCTATTAACCCCTGAAGAGATGTTAACGCCTCAATAATGAAAGATTTTAATGTCATTCATCTATTTGCAGGTTTCTTGCTCAACCAACGATCCAATTGATTAGCAAATGCTTGGCGGTCGGTTTGATTTAAAGGCGGTGGGCCGCCTGTTTGAACGCCACTGGAGCGCATGGTCTCCATAAAATCGCGCATATTGAGTTTGGGTTTTATGTTTTCTGCGGTAAACGCTTCGCCTCTTGGGCTGAGTGCTAACCCGCCTTTGGTGATCACTTCGTCCGCCAGAGGGATGTCGCTGGTAATGACTAAATCTCCAGCGGTTAATCGTTTAACAATTTCATTGTCCGCCACATCAAACCCTTGTCCGACCTGTAAAAAATCAAGAAAAGGGGAGGGCGGGATGGTGAGCCAGTGATTGGCAACGAATGTAATTGAGATGTGCGTGCGGTTTGCCGCTTTAAACAGAATCTCTTTAATTACAACAGGACAGGCATCGGCATCAACCCAAATTTTCATCGCTTGGCCTCTTTTTAGTGTGAATAGGGGGGGCTCTTTTCAGTACTCCCTTAGAGGAGTGTAAAAGTTAGATTATACGCGTTTGTGGCTTTTTAACGTGATTTCGTTAGAGGATTCGTAAGGATTTTTGGCGGTTTACCTCAAGGTGCTGTAAACTATGCCCACTGCTTTTTTTAAAGCTTTCTTTTTTTTCCACCCCTCAAGGGGGTACTGAAAAGAGTCCTCCCCCTTCCCTAAATTTATAGAGACAACTGAATGAAATTTACCGATTTGGGCTTATCTGCCCCGTTACTTGAAGCTATTGCCAGTCAAGGATATGACACACCTTCCCCCATTCAAGCGGGGGCGATTCCTGCGGTATTGGATGGTAAAGATGTGATGGCCGCCGCTCAAACGGGAACAGGTAAGACCGCTGGGTTTACCTTGCCCGTGTTAGAAAATTTAAGTGGGGGTAAAAAAGCCAAGTCCAATCATGTTCGAGCGTTAATTTTAACGCCCACCCGAGAGCTGGCGGCACAGGTTGCTCAAAGTGTTGAGACGTATGGTGCAAAAATGCCGATTAGTTCTACGGTGGTCTTTGGGGGGGTGAAAATTAATCCTCAAATGATGCGTTTGCGTAAAGGCATTGATGTGCTGGTGGCAACGCCAGGGCGTTTATTAGACTTACACAGTCAAAATGCAGTGAAGTTTGATGAGTTGGAAATATTGGTGCTGGATGAAGCGGATCGCATGTTAGACATGGGCTTTATTCGCGACATTAAAAAAATCATTGCGTTACTGCCACAAAAACGCCAAACACTGATGTTTTCGGCGACCTTTTCTGACGATATTCGACGTTTAGCGAAAGGGCTGGTGCATAATCCCGTTGAGATTTCAGTCTCTCCTCCTAATACCACGGTAAAAGCGGTCGATCAGTGGATATGCCCAGTGGATAAAGCGCAAAAATCGGCATTATTGGTGCACTTAATTAAAGATAATGTATGGGATCAAGTGTTGGTGTTTACCCGCACCAAACATGGCGCGAATAAGTTAACTAAAATTTTAGACAAAGCGGGTATTAAAGCGGCGGCCATTCACGGCAATAAAAGCCAAGGGGCGCGTACCCGAGCTTTAGCGGAATTTAAAGCCTATGACATTCAAGTACTGGTGGCGACGGATATTGCGGCACGAGGCATTGATATTGACCAGCTTCCGCATGTGGTGAACTTTGAATTGCCTAATGTTCCTGAAGATTATGTACACCGTATTGGACGTACAGGGCGTGCAGGCTCTAAAGGCGAAGCGGTTTCACTGGTGAGTGCCGATGAGCTAAAGCAGTTGGGTGACATTGAACGCCTAACGCAAGAGCTGTTAGCGCGTAAAGTGGTGCCAGGATTTGAGCCGAGCAATAAACTGCCAGAAACCACGTTAAAGCCTGCTAAACGTAAGCGCCCAAAAAAGAACAACACAAGAGGACGTGTTGAGCAT
This sequence comes from Thiomicrorhabdus sp., assembly GCA_027068835.1. Taxonomy (GTDB): domain Bacteria; phylum Pseudomonadota; class Gammaproteobacteria; order Thiomicrospirales; family Thiomicrospiraceae; genus Thiomicrorhabdus. Next base: position 14,321 of record JAMOLY010000044.1, read on the forward strand.
AAAGACGGGCAACGTTCGGGTGAAAATGCCAGAGGCCATAAGCCAAGAGGACAAAGTAGACGCAATTAAAAACATTTCCCCCTTTCTTTTTTTTTATCAAGCTATTTTACTGCATAGGGGGGGATACAATTTGACTGATTGAGGCGGGAATTTCTAGCTATTCGCAAGGTTTCCAACGAAAATTAGGCGTATTTTTATCCACAAGGGGCACTAGACCCTTTTTTATCTGGCCTCTGTACATTCCGAGCATGTTTTTACGAAGAGTTTAAATCCCCCCCCCTACCAGGGCCAACGCACTAAAATTCAGATCCAAATAAAACCTTAGAGCGATATTCATCATTCCACCCCGCATTGAGCCGTTTTTGCTTAATACTCTGCTTTGACGGCTCTGTTTTAAATAAATTCATACAAATATGCCTCAACATACTCATTATAGCGGGCGCATTACCAGTACGAATGCGGCTGTCATCCTCTCTAAATGTCACATCTAAACACCAGTGTAAGCTATTTTCAATACCCTAATGGCTACGAACAGCGTGTCCAAACATTTTCGCATCGGGTTTTAGTGAACTGATAAAGTAGCGTGTATCGGATGTTTGTTTGTCTCCCACCGTGCTTATTCTTTGAACCATTCCAATGGTTGTAAGCTGTTCCCATTTATTAAATCGATGTAATGTAA
>JAMOLY010000045.1 GCA_027068835.1 Thiomicrorhabdus sp.
TATTAGGACCGGATTTTAACTGGCAATATTTTTTAAAACCATCTATTTGATCGGTAAACTCAATATCAATTCCAGAGGTGGTACTGCCAAAAGAGGACAGAACCTCATTTGTAAATTTTTGAATGTTTGTACCAAAGGATGTTGTGATGGATGTACCCAATACACGAGGATAAAGCAACGCTCTTGCAATGCTTTCAGGCTTTGAATCCCCTGTTAAAAAGTTGGCTACATACGGAGCTAAAAAAGGGTTTATATTAAAGTTTTTAGCCGATTTAAGCTTTTGGGTATTTTTAATATGACTTTTTACAATACCGTCTTTAAACAACTGTTTCGCTTTGATTAAAATTTCTTTTTTTTCATCTATTTGCATCATTATACCGCCATCAACGTGTTAAAATAATTAACCATGTATAACCTTAACCATGGTAGACCATGAAAAACTATTACTCCCTTGAAGAAACCGCAGCAATCTTTTCTGTTTCAAAAGAGACTCTAAGACGCTGGGATCAAAAAGGCAAATTAAAAGCCACAAGATTGCCCAATAATTACCGCGTGTATACGCCAGAGACTTTAAAACAATACACGCAAGGCCAAAGTATTTTTGATATGGAAGTGTTAGGCGAACATCATTACACGCCCATAAAGCCCTATAACGTATTAGAGCTGTTTGCAGGTGCTGGTGGCTTGGCTTTGGGCTTAGAAAAAGCGGGCTTAAAATGCCAATTGTTAAATGAAATTGATAAATGGGCGTGTCAAACCTTGCGTGAAAACAGGCCTAATTGGAACGTCATAGAAGGCGATGTTTCCACCGTCTCTTTTTCTGAAAACGCGGGAAAAATAGACATTGTCACAGGCGGTTTTCCATGTCAAGCCTTTAGTTACGCGGGAAAAAAACTTGGTTTAGAAGACGCAAGAGGCACTTTATTTTATGAATTTGCGCGTGCCGTTAAAGAAACACAACCGCTCATGTGTATCGGTGAAAATGTAAAAGGGCTGACCACTCATGAAAACGGAAAAACCCTAGAAACGATGATCCAAATTTTAGATGATCTGGGCTACGATGTGGTGACACCTCAAGTTTTAAAAGCCGCCTATTACAATGTGCCTCAAAAACGAGAACGTCTGTTTTTAGTAGGGCTTAAACGTGGCAAAGGGCTTAATTTTAGCTACCCAAAACCCAATGCAGAAATGATGCCGTTATCCGCCGTTTTAAAGGCAGGAGAATTATATTCAAGCGATGTTCCAAGCTCCGCAGGGCAAATTTACCCCCCCCGTAAAAAAGAAATTATGGATTTAATCCCGCCGGGTGGGTACTGGCGAGATTTACCCGTAAATATTCAAAAAGAATACATGCTAAAAAGTTTTTATTTAGGGGGGGGTAAAACTGGAATGGCACGGCGTATTAGCTGGGATGAACCTTGTTTAACCTTAACAACCTCCCCAGCACAAAAGCAAACCGAGCGTTGCCACCCAGATGAAACACGGCCGTTTACCGTTAGAGAGTATGCCAGAATACAAACCTTTCCCGATACTTGGGTGTTTAAAGGCAGCATCAACCAAACCTATAAACAAATCGGAAACGCCGTGCCTGTTAATTTAGGCTATGCAATGGGTAAAGAGATGATTCGCACGTTAAATGAATTTACCATTCGAGAAGAGCTTAAAGTACGGTTTAAAGAATCTGCGTAGCAAAGACAAATCGACCTTTACGCCTCAACTTCCTAGAACGGTAGAGGTGGATTCCTATGCCCACCCGAAGCCAATTAAAAAAAAGAAAAAAATGCTTTATAGGGTCTTAAAATCGCCTGTATAAGAAAATATTTCACCCAATACAGGGTGGTTTAAGCGAAAATCCAATTTAAATTTGCTGTCTGAAATAGCACATTCGACAATACTTGCGTGCCCTAATAGTAACCATTCAGGCAAGGGTATTTTAATCGCGCCAAGCTTAATAACATAGCCACAACTCTCATAACGCAAGGTATTCCCTTCAACAAATACTTTCATTTTAAGCCCGAAAAATCTATTTGTGTATTCAATAAAGGTCTTATTGTTAGCATCGTATGTAAAACGACTTTTAAAGGCTATTGTGGCTCCATCGGGGCAGTGAATTGAACGATGCCAATATTGCTCACCGTCCTTCAATACGCGTTTCACGGTTGTGGGTAAATGATCCCCTTTTTGATTGACCAGTGCACCCACCCAGCGCATGACATTTAAGGGGATTTGCATAAATTTTGGGTAGTTAATCGTTAACGCTCCTTTTGCAATGTTCTCGCCACTTTCATCGTCAGAATAGTGCGCTTTTAAAACTTGGGGTAGTTGATCCCATTGCTCACCCAACGCTTGCTGCATGAACGGTTTTTGGTTGCCTATAGACTGTTTCATTATTATTTACCTTTTTTTAAATACTCTAAATTATTTGAAAACCATTAAAAAAACTACAAACATCATTGCCATAAAAGCAGGAACGCCTAGCCCAAACCAAATCCGTGTGTATCTCCAGTATTTGTCTGGCAATTCCGTTGCGTTGGTAACCGCTTGCTCTGCCATTTTTTGCATTTTTATTTGTAAATAAACCACTGGAAGCCAACATAATCCTGCAAAAATGTACAAGCTAAGGCTGAGTGTTACCCACGGGGTTGTTAATGGAATCTGAGCCATGTATACCATCCAAAGCCCCGTGAGCGGTTGCAGAATGATGGTTGGGGTTGTGAAAACATAATCTGCAATTACCACGTGTTTATTGGTAATGGCTATGTGTTGAACATTGCCCGTGCGGTCTGCCATCCATTTATAAAAGGCACTGCCTAGCCCTGTTCCGAACAACAAAAACGCACTAATAATATGCCAATAAGTCAGTGTTAAATAGGTCATTTTTTTGCCTCCCCTGTTTGTTCGTTTTTATCGAGAAATGCCATCAAACCATTACGATCTGCCACACTGTTTTGTTGCAGCATGATTAAGCTATCGGGATTAAATAGAGGGAGGTTGATAAATTTTCCAATTTTTGAAAATTGCATCATTAGCCCCATCGGCATGGATAAAAAACGTGCGCAATGTTGATTGCTGCGTAAACTCACCATCCAGTCTTTATAGCTAATGGCGTTTTTACCCACTAAGTCGATAACTTTTTTAGTGTTAATGTTTTTATCCAAACAGCGCAATACGGTCGTGACAACTTCTTCAATTGTTATCGGCTGTATGAGCTGTTTGCCATCTCCAAACAATAAAATAACGGGTAAGTTACTCAACCTTTTAAATAAAGAAAAACTTACCCCCCCCT
>JAMOLY010000046.1 GCA_027068835.1 Thiomicrorhabdus sp.
CAATGAAAGTATTAAAAGATCTAAAAGCCATTGGCGCCACGCACGCAAATACAAATCGTGGCCAAGGGCTAATGGGAAAAACCCGCTTTCAAACCATGCTCAACGCCTATGAATCTTTTCGCCAAAACAATATCATCCCCGCAACTTATGAAGTGGTACACGGTCACGCTTGGGCGGCTCCCGAACAATTTAAAGGGCCAAACCGTAATAAATTAGGGCATGTTGAAATCTCACTTAAGGATTTTTCACAGCAGATAAAGCAGATAAAGCAAATAAAATCTTCATAATAAATTCTTATAGCAATGCGGCGTAATTTAATGATGTTAAAGAAAAAAGCTAGATTCGCATAAATAGAAAAAATACTTAAATAAAAGTGGTTATTTACCACAGAATTAAGTAGAATTATTTCTGTGTATTAATTTTTCTTAACTTGTTACAAGAAAATACGTAACTAATTAAAAGAAGAACGACAGCATACGGAAAGATGTTCTACTTATTAAGTACAACCCAGCGGGGAGGGCGATTTTACTTCAAGTTAATAAACGAACATTCATGAAAAAATAGAACTCTAGCCTTACAAACTAGAAAGACGTTTTTCTCATTTTGCAATATATTTTTATAACAACTTAGCTTTAAAAAAGGGATGAATTAAAATGAAAATTCTAAAACATTTAATTGCTTTTGCCTTAACACTAGGCATAAGCTCAATGGCGGCGGCGGCAGTACCTCCTCCGCCAGTAAATCAAAACATAGGAATACCAGACACAGTCTTTGCTCTACAAGGGCCTGCTGTTTGTAATAACTGCCATGGTGGTAACGCGCCAACAGGCGTTCCTGTTGACCCAACACTTAACGAAGATAGGCACCACAAAAAAATAGGCGAACCTATTGATGGACAGCCTGATTTCCCACCTTTTCGCGACGCAGATGGCGACGGTGTCGTTGACACAACATTCACGTGTTATAACTGTCATATTCTTGATTTTAACCCAGACACGGGGAGGCAAGAACTTCGACAAAATTTCAGAAACTGCATGAACTGTCATGCTTGGGAACCTGGTGCAACGTCGGTACATCACAAAACTGAACGTGCACAACAAGGTAACTGCTTTCAATGCCACGGTGGGATTGTTCGTGGTCTAGATGTTGACACACTTGAAGGTAAAATGCCAGATATCAATAATCCTGGAGAAACAGTACCCGTTAGGATAACTGATTATAGCACCTCCATGATTACACCATGGCGCAGTGGCAAACCAGACGGCGATGACCGTATCGTCAACTCCGCAGGCACTAGCCCTGGTAACTGTAACTTTTGTCATAACACAGCTGACGGAAACTCACCTTTATTCCTAAATGACGATGGTACATATTCTGGTGGTACGCCTGAAAGCTTTACCTTAAAAGATGGCACAACCACAATGATTAACATATTCACAAACATGGAAAATCACCATGGAACTGGATTTGCTGATGAAGGAAAATGCTTCTGGTGTCACACTCCAAATCAGCTCGGAGGTTCGGTTAAAGATGAAATCAAATCATGTCAGCGTTGTCATGACATAGATACCTTGCATAACATTGAGTTTGATGCGGTAGGCGATGGTATTCAACCTGGGCAAGAAGAGGCTTATTTTGGACACATTGGTAACGTTGCAAACTGCTGGGGTTGTCACGGTAACAATAAAAGCGAAGCCTCTCTAACAGTCCAGAGTGCTGATTCTGATCTTGGATCACCAAGCTCAGCAACTAGTGCAATCATTCCAACGCTTAGCAGTCTATCAACTCAAAGCATACCAAATGGAACTGATACTGTTATCACTGCTACAGGTACAAGCTTTGCTAATACGGTACGTGTGACTCCACGGAACGGTGAACCATACGATCATACTTACACTTCAAAAGTCATGCTAGTAGACCGAGAAACTGAGAGTACGACCATTATTGAGCCAACATCTATTGATTCGACAACGTTGACATTTACTGTTCCTGCAACAATGCCTACAGGGTCCTATGATGTTGTGATACAAAAGGCTTTCCAACATACTAACCCGTTAAATCTTGTTATAACGCCAAGTATGGTAACGAGTCATTCTTTCGTCTACACGCCTTATGGGTCACTTGTTGTCCTTATTGGTACTGGCTTTACTGACAGTATGAATATGTATGGGGTAGCTGGCGGAAAAACTGAATTTGTAGATCAAAATGGTAATCCACCAGTGAGAATGTATCTTTGGAAAGATAACTTTATCGTTGCACATTTCAGTGAAGATCCTGAAAGCGTTACTGTCACCAATATATACGGTGAAGAAACATTTACACTTGATAAAATGGAGTAAGCAGAAAACGGGTAAAACGCTAGTATTTATTATTGATACGCTAGCAAATCAAAACTTAAAAGCGGGAATCACATAAGCTGATTCTCGCTTTTTTTAGTTTAAAAACATTAAAAATAGGAATAGAACAATGAAACATAATAAATGGACAACAGTGATACTCACATTAATGTGCTTAGGCTTAATACTGCCCATTCACGCCAGCGCTACCGATAAAAGTATAAACACCACCACCCAACAAAAAACTATTTTAGCCTTAGTAAATGGTACTCCTATTTATGAATGGCAATTAGAACCCCAAGTTCAGGCTGGGATAAAAAAATACAAACGATTCAATAAGAAGCAACTACCCGACAACCTAAAACATAGCATTCAAGAAAAAGTATTAGAGAAATTTATCGTCGCTGAACTCATCTCCCAAGCAAGCCAACAAGAAAAAATAACCGATCTTGACCAAAAGGTAAAAAAAGAAATCAAAAAGCGCACTGCAAAAAATAAAGACCAAACAGTCAATAAAGAACATATTAAGCACCAAATTCAAATCGATGAATACTTAAAAAAACACAACCTAATAAACCCACAATTATCTAAAAAAGAACTTAGAGAATTCTATGAAAAAAATAAAGAAGGCTTTGCCAGCAAACAAGAAACGGCTCATGTTCTACACATTGTAGTCAAAAAAAATAAAAATAAAGTCATAGAAGCACGAAAACTTATTCTGGATGGAAAACCGTTCTCTGAGGTTGCAAAAGAAATTTCTGAAGATGCCAACGCACCTCAAGGCGGAAATCTTGGCTTTATGGAGCCCAAATACATGCCCGAAGCCTTCGATAAAATTGCGTTTTCAATACCCATTAATACACTAAGTGACATAATAAAAACAGAGCATGGTTACCACATACTAAAAGTATTAGAGAGAAAACCTAAAGGAACAATACCTGCATTTGATGATATGAAAGATTTTTTATCCAAAGGTTTATCACCACAGCTGAAAGCCGAGAAAGTCGCGGCTCACGTTAAAAAATTAAAAGCACAAGCCAATATAAAAGTACTACTTTCTCCATCGACAACAGAAACATCTACAAATTAATAAAACAACTCTAAATAACCTATCAATGCTACCCAATTTTACAGGGTAGCCCTTTAAACACGCCACATCCAAACACTTTTAACCCCGAATCCCCAGATAGAAAATACGTTTATAGCACAAAATGCTTGACGCATTTAGTAAACTTAAAAGAGAACGTATCACCAATGAGATGACATTATCTAAGCTCACTACGCACATCAATTGCTTGCATTCTAATTCGCATTTCTATCTGGGGACTCAGGCTAAAATTTGACATAGACACAAGTAATTAAATAAAGTACCATTAAAGCCTTAATGATGTCTTAAGACTCCCCGCCTTTCATTTAAAAAATAATTTTTACTTTTAGCAAAGCCCACAATACATAAATGCCTACCCACTACAGACAGGAAACAACATGAATATACCTCGATTTAGCCTTCTCTATTTTATTGTATTCATATTAATAACCTTTAGCTCAACAGGGCATACCAGAGGAAAAAGTATTTTTATTGGGCCTCCGACTGAACCACAGTGCAGAAACTGTCATGATGATTTAGCCCAATTTCCAATGCTTAAAACCAATAACCGTGATCGTCACCATACATTAATTGGTTCAATCATCCCAACCATAAGCAGATCAAAAGCACCTAATGCCATTGGAGCAAACAATACAGGCTCACCCTACATGTGCCTTTCATGCCATGCTTTAGCGCTCAACGTAAAAACAGGAACCAAATTCCTCATTGAACCTTTTAGAGACTGCTTGCAATGCCACCCTGTTCACCGCGTAACAGGAATGCCCATGAGAGGAAACAACGTACATCATGAAACCCAAACCTTTCAACAACGAAGATGCTTTGTCTGCCATAATCAAGGTGGAATGGGCGGTGGAATGGGCGGTGGAATGAGGCGATAAAATTTAACGGTGAGAACATTCGCATTTTTTATATAGGATGGTATAATTACTTAAGGTTTAATTCAAAAAATCCTAATAAAACATACAAAGAAATTTATACATTACAAAAAGTCGTCCGTCCTGTATTTAATTAAAAAGCGTAGATATAACAACTAAACCTACGTTCAATAAGGGGGGGGAAGGATGGCGAAAAAGACATTGGAGAATACATAAATGAAAAACAATAAAAAAATAATGATAGTAGCACTCTTAACCGCAATCACTTCTTCAGCCCATGCTGCAGAAACTCTTATTGATTTTGAAGACGATGCCTTTAAGACTGTTCTGAAAGAAGGAATAGATTCTTTTTCCTACGAAAATGTGACTTTTTCTGGAATTGGCCGTGACTCATCAACCCCCGCGCTATTTTCTTTTTCAAATAAAAATATACTCGTTACGCTTGATACATCTGGCTATTTTTTACAAACTGGCGTACAAAATTTTGAAACACTCCAGCTTTCATTTACCACAGATGTAAATGATTTTTCATTTAATTTTGGAGGGACTAATAATGATTGGGAACTCACTGCTTTCGATCAATCCGATACAGAGATTGACAGGCTATTAATTAATAGCTTAGAGAACAATGGTGGCAATACCTTTGGAATCTCTTCAGGATTAACAAATATTTCATACGCTACATTAACCAACTTAGGTGATCCGTTTTTTGGAAACTTAGAAGCTGTTGCTTCAGTGGATAACCTCAAATATAGTACTACTTCTCCAATTCCAGAGCCATCCACTTATGCCTTAATGCTTGGCGGATTAGGGTTTGTTGGATTTATGGCGGCGCGCCGACGCAATAAAAAGATAGCTTAATTTGAAATAATGTGAGTAACTACTCTATAAATAGAATGGTTACTCAAAAAATGTCTACCTAATTTCTTCTAATGCAAATCTTAAAGCACCTAAATCAACTACTGAGTAACTCGCTCAGCTTCAATTTTTTGAAATACACCTTTTAAATCTTGTTCTAGTTTAGCGGCTTCTTCTTCTGTCATTTCTGAATTTTGACCAATTTTTTCAACCAATTTTTTTACTTCTGAGTCTAATTTTTCAGGGGGAATCCCTTCAGATGAACTCAATAATTCTTTAATCGCCTCTTTCTGTTCCGGCGTTTTATTTGGTTTAATGACACCTTTTACTTCTTCAATCTCTACAGATTCAACTTCAACCCCCGTAGAAGCCTCTGTATCAGAAGTCGCTTTATTCGCTGAATCTTGTTCAGAATCACTACAACCCGACGAAAAAACAACCATAACTGCCACTAAACCCATCCACTTCATATTCATACCATCATTACCTTGCTTTGAATTAAAAAAACATCTCTTTTATATCAGAAAAATCATTATAACACCAGCCTTAATACGAGTAAGTATTTGAACTTATTTAAAAGCTACATCATATCCAATGGATCCACATCCAGACTCCAACGTACTTTGCGCGCTAAAGGACTCTTATAAATGTAAGGCTCCATCTCTGCTAGCAATTGATGTAAGTTTTGACGCTTAGCGGACTGCAATAACAGTTGAAAACGGTATCGTCCTTGACGACGTAACATGGGAGCAGCAACAGGGCCCCAAAATTCGATTTGAATTTCATCTTTATTTTCTTTATTCATTTTTTGTAAATTTAATGCTAACCCTGCTTTAAGTGACGCTAAAAAATTCATCACATCTTGAGGGTTACTGGCTTCTGCTCGAACGAGTATTTGATAACAGAGGGGGGGTAAATTTGCATGAAGGCGATCACGCAATGCTTGTTGTGCAAACACATCATACCCTTCTCGAATTAAAGTCGTTAGCAGAGGATGGTCGGGTTGATGGGTTTGAATCAACACCTCTCCTGCTTTTTTAGAGCGACCTGCTCGCCCTGCTACCTGCATAATCAGTTGTGCCATGCGCTCTGCGGCACGGTAATCGGCACTAAACAAACCTTGATCGATGTCTAAAACACCCACTAAGGTAACATTGGGAAAGTGATGCCCTTTTGCCAACATTTGTGTACCAATTAAAATATCCGCCTCGCCTCGTTGTGCAATACCCGTCAGTTCAGCCATTTTTCCTTTTCGGCGCGTGGTGTCCCGATCAATTCTTAAGATGGAATGCTCAGGAAACCAAGCAGCCATCGTCTCATGCAATCGTTCAGTGCCTTGCCCCACTTTAATAAATGAGTCGTCACTTTTACAACTTGGACAACACTCAGGTTCAGCCAGCTGTTCACCACAGTGGTGACACTGCAAATAATCATGATTTTGCCCTGAATGCAAAGTCATATTGGCATCACAACTGGGGCAACTCGCTTGCCAGCCACATTTATGGCACATTAAAATAGGGGCAAATCCACGGCGATTTAAAAACAGTAAAATTTGCCCCCCCTCTTCTAAACAGCTCTGCATTGCAATTTTTAATGGGCGAGATACCCCTTCTTGAATTTTTTCCCCCCTTATATCCAATAATTTTAAACTTGGCAAAGAAGCATTGCCCGCACGCTGCTTTAGCTCTAAATGTTGATAACGCCCTTGATTCACATTATGCAAACTCTCTAACGAAGGGGTTGCCGAACCTAATACTACGGGAATTTTTTCTTGAAAAGCGCGTTGCACAATCAGGTCTCTCGCCGAATACCGAAAGCCCTCTTGCTGTTTATAGGAGAGATCGTGCTCTTCATCAATAATACAAAGCCCTAAATTTTTAAACGGTGTAAACACAGCCGAACGCGTACCCAATAATACCTTCGCCTGCCCCGTTCGCATAACATGCCATGCACAATGTCGTTCAGTATCATTTAAGCCCGAGTGCAAGCTTGCCACAGGGATGCGTAATTGCGCTTCAAAGCGGCTCACCATTTGAGGCGTTAAGCCTATTTCAGGCACCAATACCAACACCTGTTTACCCTGAGTAATCGCCGCTTCAATCATCCCCAAGTACACTTCCGTTTTACCACTGCCCGTAATGCCTTCAAGTAAATAAGCACAGAAACCAGAAGAAATACTCTGTAACTCATTCACCACTGTATCCACGGCGACTTGTTGTGCCTCATTTAAGATGTGCTTGGGTGATGTTTTGTATACCGATTGGGCTAAACAAGACCCTTCTCTTTCTTGGAGCCACCCCATTTGAAGCAATTTTTTAACAGAGGGTTGCCAATTTTTAAGCGCTTGAGAAAGGTTAGTGGCAGAAAAATAGCCCTGATTTGAAACCTTTGCTTGCTTAAAAAACTCAAATACCGCTCGTTGCCGTGAGGCATTTTTAGACAATTCATCCTGCGACGCTTGCTCCCCTAACGGAGTCAAAGACCAGTGTGCCATGCCCTTCGCTTTGGCGGGCTCTCCCATTCGTAACCGCTTAGGCAGCACCGCAGACACCACCTCCCCAATCGGTTCATGATAATACTGGCTTGCCCAGTGAAATAAACTAAGTTGTTGGGCTGTGAACAGAGGAACAGTATCAATCACTTGATCTATTTTTTTAAGTTTCGCAATTTCAAACTCGGTTGAGTTGTTCAACGACATCACCAAGCCCACTACTTTTTTATTACGAAAAGGCACCCAAACACGGCCACCGACAACTGGTACACCTTCTGATTCTACGCATACATAGTCTAATGGGGATAAAAAAGGACCTGAAACGGCCACTTGTACAATCGATGATTGGGACAAAAATAATTCACTCTTAATACAGGATAGGGGGGGGATTTTTTAAACCCCAATCCCGAGATAAAAAATACGTTAAAATAACGCCCATTCAAACCTTAAATTCAAAATCAAAACATGCCCTTACCTAACTCTTCCCCCCCCTATTTTACCCACATTTTAGCTCAGTTTATTCGCTATCAAAACCACCTACAAACCCAAATAGGTCATATTGTAGCTTGGGCAGGCTTGGCGCTAGTCGGCATTACCGCACTGGTGGTTATTTTACGCTACGGCTTTGAAACAGGTTCCATTGCACTGCAAGAGAGCATTATGTATGCCCATGCCATCTTATTTATGTTGGGCATGGCTTACACTTACCAACAAGACAAACATGTTCGAGTGGATGTATTTTACGCCCATTATTCCAGCAAACAACGTGCATGGGTGAATTTATTAGGCACGCTCTTTTTAACGTTGCCCACCATGGTTTTTATTTTTTGGATTGGCTGGGATTACGTCGCCATGAGCTGGAGCATTCGTGAAACCTCTGTTGAATCCAGTGGCATCGCCTATCTGTACCTATTAAAAAGCTTAATTTTAATCATGGCCCTGCTGATGATCTCTCAAGCACTCTCCGTCGCCGCACAAGCGTGGCTCACCCTTTTTGCCCCCCCCTTGCCACAACCATTAGAACAAGATAATGATCACCTAGAAGGAAAGCTCTAATGGAGTGGTTAGCACTGGTTTTATTTGCCGTTATTTTTATCGCCTTACTCATTGGCTTTCCTGTCGCACTGACCTTAGCTGGTACTTCTCTGCTGTTTGCGTTAATTGCCAACGCCTTTGGTGCTTTCGACATGGCCTTTTTACACAGCATTCCCAGCCGTATTTTTAGCATTATGAGCAATGAAATACTCATTGCCGTGCCCCTGTTTATCTTTATGGGTGTGATGCTTGAAAAATCCAAAATTGCTAAAAATCTACTGCACACCATGGACGAAGTGATGCGTGGCATTAAAGGCGGACTGGGCATTGCCGTCATTATTGTAGGCATGTTACTCGCCGCCAGTACGGGTATTGTGGGTGCAACGGTGGTGACCATGGGCTTATTGGCCTTACCCACCATGCTCAAACAAGGCTACTGCCCGCGTATTGCAAGCGGAACCATTTGTGCCTCGGGTACGTTGGGACAAATTATCCCCCCCTCTATTGTCTTAATTTTACTGGGCGATGTACTGTCCTCCTCCTATCAACAAGCGCAGCTCAATCAAGGCATTTTTTCGCCCGAAGCACTCTCGGTAGGCGATCTCTTTATTGGCGCATTACTGCCCGGTATGATTTTAGTGGTGCTGTACATGCTCTATATTTTTTACAAAGCCATGACCCGCCCCGATTTAATCCCCAATAACATCGGCGAACCCGTTACACCAGGATTAGGAAAAAGAGTCCTTAAAAGCTTATTGCCCCCTTTAGGGCTGATTCTATTGGTTCTAGGCTCTATTTTAGGTGGGTTCGCCACCCCAACCGAGGCCGCATCTTTAGGCGCACTGGGTGCATTACTGCTTGCCACAATCAATAAAAAACTCTCTTTAAGCACCTTAAACCACGTTATGCGCAATACATTACAAGTGACCAGCATGATCTTTTTAATTTTTATTGGAGCCGCTTTTTTTGCGCTGGTGTTTAAAGGACTAGGAGGCGATGAACTCATCACCGAACTGCTAATGGATCTACCCGGTGGTGTGTTTACCGCCATGTTAATCGTGATGGCACTGCTCTTTGTTTTAGGATTTTTCTTAGACTTTATTGAAATCACCTATGTGGTGGTTCCCGTGGTCGCCCCCGTACTATTGATGATGGGCGTTGACCCTATCTGGCTGGGCATTATGATCGCCATTAACCTACAAACCGCATTTTTAACCCCCCCCTTTGGCTTTGCTCTTTTTTACCTAAAAGGTGTAGCAAACAACCTAAAAACCAGCGATTTATACAAAGGGGTTGTGCCGTTCATTTTGATTCAACTCAGCGTGTTGGCTTTAATTGCCATTTGGCCTGAACTGGTAACCTGGTTACCGAGCTTGGTTTATTAAAAAACACGTTTTAAGTTTTATCTTATTAACTCCCATAAACTACTCAATATTGCCTTATAAAAGACGAATTAAATACGTTTTCCTACTCTTTAGGGTTAAAAATAAATTTAAGGCATCATCATTTAAAATGAATAATTTTAAGTAAGTACAAAATACAATCAGTAAATTGATATAGAATATGAAACTATAGATAAAATCAGTGCAGACTGCCTAACTTAACTTAGGCTTGTAAGCTCATATTTTTCACCCTTTTTCAGAAACCATCTGAGCAGTTACTAAAATTTAAACTCCAACGATTAAGTTCACTTTTTTGTTCGCTGATAAAATCAAGGAAAAATTGCAAACAATGAAAACTCATCACTTTCAATTACCATCTTGGATATTTATCCTACTTATATCACTACTACTCGCTAGTTGCGGTGGAGGTGGAGGAAATAACAGTGAAGAAAAAGCAGACCAGACACCCTTAGTCGCTGAATATACAGATGTTACTGGAAAGACTAAAACCATTCCCGTAGAGCAGGTAAGCAATACAGAATACATCGCCGACATCAGTGCTATTGACAATGCGGAAAACAACCAACTTATTGTCACTTTAAACGCGAATACAACAAAAGATACAAGCGAAACCACCAATACCATTCAAGGCATTACAAATCAAAGCAGCACAGAAGAACAAATTTTATCCGTTACATACAACGATGAAAACTACGAGTTTTATGAGTTTCAGATTTCTGGAAAAAATAATCGCTTTGAAATAGACATCAGTGGTCCTTTGGAAAAAGGGAGCACCGAATTAATGCTTACTATTAAGCCAACACCTGCTCCAACACCTGCTCCAACACCTGCTCCAACTCCTGCTCCTGCTCCTGCTCCAACTCCTGCTCCAACTCCTGCTCCAACTCCTGCTCCAACTCCTGCTCCAACTCCTGCTCCAACTCCTGCTCCAACTCCTGCTCCAACTCCTGCTCCAACTCCTGCTCCAACTCCTACTCCAACTCCTGCTCCAACTCCTGCTCCAACTCCTGCTCCAACTCCTGCTCCAACTCCTGCTCCAACTCCAACTCCAACTCCAACTCCTGCTCCTGCTCCAACTCCAACTCCTGCTCCAACTCCAACTCCTGCTCCAACTCCAACCTCAGCGGCTCTCCCAACTGAAGTTGAGGCCATTCGTTTTTTAACACAGGCTACCTTTGGAGCAGATAAAAAATCCATTGAAAAATTACAAAATATTGGCTATCAAGCTTGGTTAGATCAGCAATTTCAATTAAACAGCAAAAGTCATTTAAACCTAACCATCAACGTTGCAACAGAAAAAGGCAGAGAAGGATTTCCTAATTCAGAATCCAGTATCATTAATCCAAAACGACTTTGGAGTTTACAACAAGATCAAGAAAGTGCTTGGTGGCATAAAGCCATTTTTAGTCAAGACCAATTACGTCAACGAGTCGCCTTTGCTTTGAGCGAACTGCTTGTTATTTCCTCATCAAGCAATCCACTACAATTTCATGCTGAAGGCATTGCGCATTATTACGATTTATTAGTACAACACAGCTTTGGTGATTTTCGAGAATTACTGAGTGATATTTCTAAAAACCCTACTATGGGTATTTATTTATCTCATCAAGGAAACGAAAAAGGAGATCCCTCTACAGGGCGTACACCAGATGAAAATTTTGCACGAGAACTCATGCAACTATTTACCATAGGTCTGTATGAATTAAAATTAGATGGTTCCTATAAAACCGATAGAAATAACCTGCCTATCCCTGCGTATTCACAAGAAGATGTAAATAATATGGCGCGCGTTTTAACAGGCTGGACTCGCAAACTAATTTATACTGACAATAAATTTGTACGCAGTGGTCGCAATAAACCAGGTGGTTATGCCGAGCCGATGGAGTGTATCGCAGAATACCATGATCAAAATGAGAAAACACTGCTTGGCAAAACCATTCCTGCTGGTCTCAACTGCGAAGAAGACCTAGAAGCGGCCTTGAACATTTTATTTAATCACCCTAATGTAGGGCCTTACATCAGCAGGCACCTAATTATACGCTTCATAACCTCCAATCCAAGTCCTGATTACATTCGTCGAGTTGCAAGCGTGTTTAACCAAGACGAACAAGGAAACCGAGGCAACCTGAAAGCCGTCATTACAGCCATTTTACTAAATCAAGAGGCCAGAAATGTATCCAAGGCACAGCAGCCTAAATTTGGTATTTTAAAAAGTCCAGTGATGATCGTTACTCAGCTATTAAGAGCATTTAACCCTATACAACCGCAGGGAATCTATGCCCGAATTACGGCTGAAATCATGACACCCCTGCGAGCCTCATCTGTATTTAATTTTTATCCAACGGATCACCAACCAGCAGATGATAATTTCATCAAAAACAAGCTGGTCGCACCAGAAGCGCAAATCTATAACGATACCAGCTTAACGGCTCATTATAACTTTATCAATAACACCGTTAAATATAGAGAAATTAGACAAAAAATTTATGTCGATAAAGATAACAGAGAGCCAAATAAGGGATTATTTGATGACTCTACACTTGAGCCTTGGCATAACTCACTCCATATTGATTTAAAGTTTGAATTAAACCTATTAGAAAAATCGTTATCTGGCTCTGTCGGCGGAGGTTTTGACAAAATAGAAGATGATGACAAACGCTCAGAAGCCATTACGCTATTAATCGAACACCTAAACATCAAACTTGCTCAAAGTAGGCTCTCTAGTGAAGAAAAAGAAATATTACATGAGTACCTGACACGGGTTCGTCGTGGGGATTTGCCTAAAAAACGTGCTATTTATCTTATTCAAGAAGCGGTACTACTCAACGTTTTATTACCTCACTTTGCCATACAAAAATAGGAAATTTAAACCATGATTAATAGACGAAAATTTCTTAAAAACTTTTTACTCGGCTCTTCTGCTCTCACCGCCGGAAGTGTAAGTCAATTAGGCATGATCCGCTCAGCCTTAGCCGCGCAAAACACGGAGTTTTCAGACTACAAAGCTCTCGTGTGTGTTTTATTAAATGGGGGAAATGACTCCCTTAACATGCTGGTACCCATGGCAGAAAGTGGCTCCTATGCCTATGCCGATTACGAAAGCGCACGCGAAGATCTGGCCGTTGCAAATAATCGTATGAAGGTATCGGACTTTTACAGCGGTAACCAATTACATGCCAACCCATATCCTAAAGGCAACACAAATGCCTACCGACATGGTATTTTTTCTGTAGATGGTAACAACAGTATTGGCGTCAATAGCTTAATGCCTGAGCTGGCACGGCTCATTAACGAAAAAAAAATAGCCGTTATTGCCAACACTGGCAATTTAATTACACCTCTTAGCAAAGAGGAGTACCTCAACAAAACAAGACCTCTCCCCCCCTTTTTATTTGCGCACAATCATCAAACGCGTGCTTTGTTTACAGGATGGGCAAATAACTTGCAAGCAAAAGGTTGGGCTGGAAGACTGGCGGATAATTGGATAAAAGGTGGCCCTGCTACGCTATCACCGCTGGGGTTAAACATATCTTATTCTGGAGCTTCACGCCTACAAGAGGGCGGCATAACCATTCCAAGCATACTGCCAACCTCTAACATTCCTACACATTGGGGTCTTAATCCCGACTATAGCAGACGAGCTACCTTAGACCAATTAATGAGCGTGGAAGCCAATTCTTATTTTGATCATTTATATAAAAACAAAATGGTTAGTTCTATCAACAATATGGAAATGATTCGCGAAACATGGAATGGAGAAGAGAACCAAAACCCTTTTGAAGGGGTTACTGACAGTTATGGAAACGCTTTATTTACGACTCCTGATGCGGCACAAGTCAATCTAGACTCAAAACCTGCCGATAAGTTCATTAAACAACTTGAGTCCGTTGCTAAAATGATTCGTTTAGGCAAAACAACCCAAACACTCGGGACGAATAGACAAATTTTCTACGTCACCCTTTCTGGGTTTGACACGCACAGTGAACAAAACAATAATCATCCAGCTCGACTAAGAGAGCTAAGTTTAGCACTAGATAAATTTAACCGCGCCATGTCGCACCTAAATACAGAAAAAGAAGTGGCGTTATTTACTGTCTCCGATTTTGGACGCACCGTTCGCTCGAATAAAGGCGGTACAGACCATGCATGGGGTAGCAACAGTCTTGTTATGGGAGGCGATCTTACTGGAGGCATCCTAGGCACCCTTCCCGATATCAGCTTGGGAGGCAATGATGATGTTGCAAAAAAAGGGCATATCCTACCCTCCATAGGACAAGATCAACTACATGCAACACTAGCAAGTTGGTTTGGCGTTGAAGACCCTTTGATTAAAGAACTTTTTCCTAATATTACAAACTTTAAATCAGGCCCCAACCAATCCAGTGCTTACTTAAACCTGTTTAAATAAAAATACTTATGCAAATTCAAGTGATGCATAAACGGTTGTTCGGTTATTTAAAACGCTCTGAATCCGTAACCGCTTAGCGATTGAACAATATATATAGAGCAATCTAAACCGTAAAAAAACAACTAAAATTCATACTTGAATAAACCATCATTTTAAAGTAAAATACGCTCCTTATAGAATTTTGGCATTAACAAAACCTAATATGTTTAGTCCTCCCTTGTTAATAGTTCACATCATTCTGCTCCGCAGAGCCATTTGCTAACACATCAAAAAGAACCGCTAACCTATCATTATTGTAACTAGGTCACGCATTCTGAACTATTCTGATGCAAAGGTGCTCTACTAATAGAACACAATATTGCCCCAGAATAACGAATCAACGACTTTTCGTTTAATGTACGACTTAAACATTTATGTTTAGTGAGTCGCGCTA
>JAMOLY010000047.1 GCA_027068835.1 Thiomicrorhabdus sp.
CGGCAATCCCAGACTCGGCTTGCTTGAGTATTTTCATTATTTGGCTGTCTGTAAATTGTGATATTTTCATAAAATCTCCTGTCCGTTTAGGGGAATTGAAATTCTACTTTTAAACTCGTTTATTTTTCGGGGGGATTACATTCGCACCCTATTCCTGTGTTTACTTTTTAAAAACCAAAAAAAAACGAGTCCATTTTAAAATGGACTCGTTTTTTTAAAACAGTTCGAAAGGTAAAAATTACTCTTCGATTGCTTTAACCTCAACCGTAATGGAAGCCACAACGTCTGTATGCAATTGAATATCAATTTCATAGGTACCAACGTGACGCAATACACCATCAGGCATACGAACATCACGACGTTCAACTTCAAATCCAGTAGACTTAAGTGCGTCAGCAATATCTTGCGTACCGATAGAGCCGAATAACTTGCCTTCGTCTCCAGCCGTTGCTTCAAGTGTTGCAACTTGACCATTTAAGTTTTCGAAAATACCCTGTGCTACAGCCAATTCAGCTGCGGCAGCTTTTTCAAGCTCAGCGCGAATTTCAGCAAAAGCCGCAATATTTTCTTTTGTTGCTGGCTTTGCTTTACCTTTAGGAATCAAAAAGTTACGAGCATAACCAGATTTAACTGAAACCTGATCGCCTAAAATCCCTAAATTTTGTACTTTTTCAAGCAGAATAACATTCATAGCTTAAACCTCTATAATTCTTCTTTTTTCCATCGGTTTCGAAAATCCATCCAGATATCGACTAAACCGATGGTTGCTAATATCAACATCGTTTGTGGAAATATAAATAACAGGATATACAGTCCAACAAGCCAAACTCTATGCAGTTTTTTAATGGCTACGGTTTGATGTGCAATGGCAATGCCTTGAAACATCAAACCCACAATAACCACTGCGGTTAAGTCTGAAACTAATCCATTACCCTCGCCTAATACCAACCCAAGTATTGCTAAAACAATCGCAACATACGCCGTTGTTTTAGGCAAACGCAATTGATAAAAATCAATTTTAAACTGTCCTGGGTGGTACAACTCGCTTTGCCACCAGCGCCCTATGGTCAAAATAGAGAACCATAATGTAACGGCAAATACCGCTAATAGCATGGTCACCAAATTCATCATTTTAGTCATCAACTCAAGTTGATACTCAACTCCAGAAGCTTCTAAAATAGGCGCTATATGCTGAGTGAACAGTGCTAACCACCATTCACTTGGGTTTGGAATAATGAGATAAAACCCAATTAAACCAAGCCCCGCAACCAACATTGCAAATTGAAGTGCAGCCGCTAATGAGTTAGTTTGCCTTAAAATGACACTCATGACCCAAACAGGAAGCATGTACTCCATAATGGCAAGCGTAGCAGGCCAATAATTACCTGTTAACACCACCGTGAGCAGTACCTGAACCACCGCACCCCAAACAAGGGTTTTAAACCCATCCGTAACCGAAACGCGTAAGGTTACCAAGGCGATAATTGCCCCCACTAACAGTCCAAAGGGGGCAATCCAAACACTCAATGCCGAAAATAAACTAACCGCTATCAGAGCCTGCATAGGCCCTTTCATTGAATAAGTTGCAATTCCTAGCATGGAGTACCTGTTAAATATTTTCGCTTATTCAAACAATTATTTATGTTGATCCGTATACGGCAATAATGCAAGGTAACGCGCACGTTTAATTGCAGTTGCCAATTGACGTTGATACTTAGCGCTTGTTCCTGTAATACGGCTAGGAACAATTTTTCCTGTTTCCGTAATATAAGATCTCAACGTATCTAGGTCTTTATAATCAATCTGTTTCACGCCATCGGCCGTAAAACGACAGAATTTTTTTCTTCCGAATCCTCTAGCCATTTTTAGCTCCTTGTGAACGTGAATCACGACGTTTATCAAACTTTTCATCTTTTTTAGCAAGCATAACAGAAGGCTCTGTTAATGCTGTTTTTTGCTTAACAACCATGCTACGTAAAACCGCATCGTTGTAGTAAAAAGCATTTTCAAGCTCATCAAGTGCTTCTTGACCACACTCAATGTTCATTAAAATATAGTGTGCTTTGTGTACCTTATTGATTAGGTAAGCAAGTTGACGGCGACCCCAGTCTTCTAAACGGTGAATTTCACCACCCGACTGTTCAATAAGGGTGCGGTAACGTTCTAGCATTGCAGGAACCTGTTCAGACTGATCAGGATGCACTAGAAATATAACTTCATAATGACGCATTTATTTCTTCCTTATGGATTATAAAAAGTCTCCTGATGCCAATAAATCCAGCACAGTGAGACAAGGATATTTCAGACCAATGGCCTGAAAGGCGCGAATTATAACTTAACAACACTCCAATTTCAATTACAAAGAATTATTAATACTCGTTAAGGTTGCAACAGGATCATCCGATTGAGTAATTGGCCTACCAATCACAAGAAAACTTGACCCCGCTTCCATTGCTTTTTTAGGGGTCATAATGCGTTTTTGATCATCGTTACGACTGCCTTCTGGTCGAATGCCGGGTGTGACCAAGCAAAAATTAGCATCAAAGGTTTGACGTAATCGCGCAACTTCTTGAGCCGAGCAAACAATACCATCCATTCCAGCCGTCTGAGCCAAGTTTGCTAAGCGCAATACATTTTCTTCAGGCGTACCCTGCAACCCTATTTCATTTAAGTCTGATTGTTCCATACTGGTCAAAACCGTTACCGCGATCAATAAGGGTTTATGTTCGCAATTTGATAAGGCTTCTCGCGCCGCCTCCATCATTTTACGCCCCCCCAGTGCGTGCACATTAACCATCCAAACACCTAATTTTGCTGTAGCTTGAATCGCTTTTGCAACGGTGTTTGGAATGTCGTGATATTTTAAGTCTAAAAAAACATCAAAGCCACGGTCAATCAGCTCTTTAATAAACTCAGGCCCAGAGACCGAAAACAGTTCTTTTCCAACTTTTAACCGACATAAATTTGGGGTTAATTTTTCTACAAACTGTAATGCCGACTGGCGATCTGCATAATCCAATGCGACCAATATCTTAGAAGAATTTTGATTCATCATTTACCTATTTGTCTTTACTAACCAATTGATTAGAGCCCTCTTTTAACATCAAGCGCTCAGTTGATGCTTCCTTTTTTAAATCTAAAACTTGATTGGCTTGCTTCTTATTTAAACGAACCTGCTTACGAAGCTTCCACCTTAACCCACCCATTTTTAATGATAAGACCGATGCACCCAATAAAGCCCCTATGACTAATGTGAAAGCCAAAGTAAGCCCCAAAGGAATGGTTGTTTTAAACACAAACAAATTAAGCTCAACAGGGTTTGGGTTTAAAACGCCCAATACAGCACCCAATAGTAACAGCGTGATAATAATTAAAAAAATGAATAATTTACGCATTAGAAGAATGTCTCTTTATCCTGAAAAGATGAATACCCAAAGGGTTCAAACAATTGATTATAAAATAAGAATAAAAAAAGGGCTACAAAGTAGCCCTTTTTTAGGATTTAAAATATAATTTCAGTCGTTTCTTTCGATTGATCAACCCGCTCTCGCAAAGATTTACCCGGCTTAAAATGCGGTACTTGCTTGTCGGGTAGCTCAACGGTTTCCCCTGTTTTAGGGTTTCGTCCCACTCTCGCTTTACGATAATGAAGGCTAAAACTACCAAAACCACGTATCTCAATGCGTTCGCCTTGAGACAGTGTTTCTATCATAGAATCCACGATTTGATTCACAGCAAGCTCAATATCTTTTTGAGAAAATTGAGTTTGTTTTCTTGCTATGAGTTCAATTATTTCTGACTTTGTCATTTGATCAGACTCTTAATAAATCTCTATAACACAAGAGAATTTTAGCTAGGCTCAAATAAACCTCACTAAAAAGACCAAAATAAGACTTAGCTTAAGTAAATGAAATAACCATTCCGATAATAAGCCAAGCCACTTGCAAAGTAACAACCGTTACCTTATCGCCAGATTACATTTTATCCTTGAAAAGATCACCAAATGTTGATCCCGCCGCAGGCACTTGTGCTTCAGAGTAGCCTTTCATCGCTTCTTGCTCTTCATGCGCTTCTTTTGCTTTCATTGATAAAGAAAGTGAACGGTTTTTACGATCAATATTGGTGACTTTCGCAGAAACTTTATCGCCTTCTTTTAGAACGCTTGATGCATCACGCGTATCTTCTAGCAACTCTGACGCACGAAGGTAGCCTTCTACTTCAGGCGCAAGCTCAATCACAGCACCACGGTTATCAACGGTTTTAACAATACCTTCAACCATGCTGCCTTTTCCGTGGTCTGCAACAAACTGACCGAATGGGTCTTGCTCTAACTGCTTAAGACCTAAAGAGATACGCTCACGATCAGGATCAATCGAAAGAATAACGGTTTCTAGCTCATCGCCTTTCTTAAAGTCACGAATGGCTTCTTCGCCCGTTTGCTTCCAAGAAATATCGGTTAGGTGAACCAAACCATCAATACCACCTTCTAAGCCGATAAAGATACCGAAATCAGTGATTGACTTAATAACACCTTGAATTTTATCGTTTTTAGCATGGATAGCCGAGAAGCTTTCCCATGGATTAACGGCACACTGTTTAATAGACAGTGAAATACGACGACGCTCTTGATCCACGTCTAAAATTTTAACGCGAACTTCTTGACTAAGGTGAACCACTTTAGATGGATGGATGTTACGGTTAGTCCAGTCTAGCTCAGACGTATGAACCAATCCTTCGATCCCTTCTTCAATTTCAATGAAAGCACCGTAATCGGTAATGTTAGCCACTTTACCAGCCACTTCTGCACCCATTGGGTAACGGGCAACCATATCAGACCAAGGATCTTCCTCAAGCTGCTTAAGGCCAAGTGAAACACGGCTACGCTCTTTATCAAACTTAAGAACTTTAACGTCAATTTCATCACCGACATTAACAATTTCAGAAGGATGGTTAACACGACGCCAAGCCATGTCTGTAATATGTAGAAGACCGTCAACACCACCAAGGTCAATGAAAGCACCGTAGTCAGTAAGGTTTTTAACAATCCCTTTAAGAGTAGAGCCTTCTTCCATGTTAGCTAGAATCGCTTCACGCTCTGCTGAGCTTTCAATTTCAATGACGGCACGACGAGAAACAACCACGTTGTTACGCTTACGATCAAGCTTAACAAGTTTCATTTCAATCTCTTTACCTTCAAGGAAACCGAAGTCACGAATAGGACGAATATCCACAAGTGATCCAGGTAAGAAACCACGAACCCCTTCAACATCAACGGTAAGTCCGCCTTTCACTTTACCAGTCACCAGACCAACAACAACTTCGCCTTCTTCCATTGCGGTTTCAAGACGATCCCACGTTTTAGCACGTTTTGCTTTTTCACGTGATAAACGGGTTTCACCCAATCCATCTTCTAATGATTCAAGAAATACTTCAACTTCATCACCTACGGCCACTTCTAAATCGCCATTTGCGTCTAAAAACTGTACTTTAGGGATAGATGATTCAGACTTCATTCCTGCATCGACAAGAACGGTCTCTTTGTCAATACCGATAACGGTACCGATGATTAGAGCGCCTGGGTTAAATTTTTCTTGAAAAGATGCTTCGAATAGTTCAGCGAAAGATAATTCACTCATGGATAAAACTTCCAATTTTTTCTAGCCGTTAAATTTAACTCAGATGGGAGTATCAATTAAACTCACGGGTCAATTAGTTAATGGCTGGCTTCCCAATCGCCAACAAAAGAAAATCCCCGAATGCATTGCAATCGAGGATTTTATAAGAAAATGTAATCTTTTGTACAAACAAGAGAACAGACAAAAACTAAGCAATCAGTACTTTTTCAACCACTAACGAAAGTACCTTTTGACACACTTCATTTATGTCTAAATGCGACGTGTCAATGACGATCGCATCATCCGCAGGCTTTAAAGGCGCTGTCTTACGATTCAGGTCACGTTCATCACGCGCTTCAATGTCTCTTGTTACCTGAGCAATATTAGCACTAACTCCTTGAGATTTCAACTGTTTAACACGCCTTTGTGCTCTAATTTCAGCCGAAGCGGTCAAATAAAGTTTAATTTCTGCATTTGGAAACACCACTGTACCCATATCGCGCCCATCGGCAATTAAGCCTGGCAAGGTTGCAAAGGCTTTTTGCCTAGCCAATAACGCGGCACGCACTTCAGAAATTACGGCAATGGTTGAGGCCACTCCAGCCACATCTTCGGTACGAACCTGAGGGGTGATGTCCTCCCCTTCATAAACGATACTTGTGCCCTCAAATTTCACTGGTAAGGTGTTGGCTAATGCAACCAGTTCGGCAACATCATCCAACGCAAGACCTGCTTTGACTGCACCAAATGCTAAAGCACGATAAATCGCACCGCTGTCCAATAAATGAAACCCTGTATTTTGCACTAAAAATTGTGCTAAGGTTCCTTTGCCTACGCCACTTGTGCCATCAATGGTAATAACTGGAATAGATGTGCTCATTTTTTCTCCCCCCCCCCCTTAATTAAATAACATCAACTTGCATTCCTACTTGATTGATTAGTTCAATAAAAGTAGGAAAAGAGGTGTTTACGTTGGCGCAATCATCAATGATAATTTCAGAAGCCGCATTTAGACCCGCAATGGTCATTGCCATTGAGATACGGTGATCGTGATGACTTTGAATGCCTGTGGTTTGAGGCGTTTGCTTGCCGCCATTGATTACCATTCCACCCTCTGTGGGTGTGGCATCAACGCCCACCGCTTGCAGTGCATCGGCCATCACTTGAATTCGGTCAGACTCTTTAACACGTAACTCCTCAGCACCCGTTAATACCGTTTGCCCTTCAGCGGTTGCGGCCACCACAAACAGAACGGGAAATTCATCAATGGCTAAGGCCACTAAGGCTTCGGGAATATGAATGCCTTTGAGTGGCGCATATTTAACGTGAACATCCGCAACCGGCTCACCACCCACTTCATGAAAGTTTTCAAGCTTAATGTCTGCGCCCATTAATTTAAGAATTTCAATAATACCGACCCGTGTTGGGTTCATGCCAACATGCTCGACCACCAACTCGGATCCTTTAGAAACCGTTGCTGCCGCAATAAAAAAAGCGGCAGAAGAGATGTCTGAAGGTACATCAATGTGACGCGCGGTTAATTCCCCCCCCCCTTTTAGGCTTGCCTTCATTTGCTGATCGCCTAACTTTTCAGATGTCACAGGATAACCAAAGCCATTTAACATGCGTTCCGTGTGGTCACGTGTTGGTGCAGGCTCCAAAGCACTGGTCGTTCCTTCTGCATACAATCCCGCTAACAACACACAGGATTTTACTTGTGCGCTCGCCATTGGTAAAACGTAGTCAATGCCTTTAAGCGAAGCTTGTTCGCCTGTTCCCGTAATTTTTAACGGAGGCATTCCATCCTCAGACGTTTCAATTTGAGCGCCCATTAAACGTAACGGGTCGGTCACGCGTTTCATCGGTCTTTTAGACAAAGAGGCATCGCCAATCAGTTCACAATCAAAATCTTGACCCGCCAATATTCCCGCCATTAAACGCATAGCCGTACCAGAATTTCCCATATCAAGAGGGTTATTTGGTTTTTTAAGCCCTTTTAAACCTACTCCTTTTATGGTGACATTACCCTGCTCTGGCCCTTCAATTTCCACGCCCATCTCTTGAAACGCTTTTAGCGTCGCAAGACTGTCATCGCCTTCCAAAAAACCAGTAACCGTTGTAGTGCCTTTCGCAATCGCACCCAGCATAATGCTTCGGTGTGAAATGGACTTGTCCCCTGGTACACGAATACGCCCCTTAATGGTTCCACCTGGTTGAACTTTAAATTTTACATTTGACATAATTTAATTCTTTCTATTTATTTTTTGATGTGTTTATCTCTGGCTTGCTTTGCGCCTAAAAACAGTTGTTGTAAGCCGTCGCGATCTTGTTTTTCAACCATCTCCGTTAAGTGAGAAAGGGAGGCTTGATACTGCTTTAACCACTTAACAATGGCCGTTGAGTTCTCTACCGAAATATCTCGCCACATGATTGCATCGCTAGACGCAATACGCGTAAAATCCCGAAATCCCCCTGCCGTATAAGGAAATACATTGCCAAGCTCTTGGTGCTCATTGAGCATGTCCACCAACGAAAACGCCAACAGGTGGGGCAAGTGACTGGTTGCTGCAAAAATTTCATCATGCTGTTGTGCCGACATGGATTCAACGTTTGCACCCAATGCGTGCCAAAGCTGCGCAACCAATGCCACCGCATCGGTGTCGGTTTGTTCTGTGGGCGTTAAAATGACTCGATGATCCACAAACAATGCCGCATCCGCCGCATCAACGCCACTTTTCTCTTTTCCTGCAATGGGGTGTCCTGGCACAAAATGAGCAGGAAGCGATCCAAAAGCCGATTGAGCCGCCGCAATCACACTGCTTTTGGCACTGCCCGCGTCGGTAATGATCACGCCCTTTTTTAAATACGGTTGCATTTGTTCCATCAAGTGCTTCATCACTCCCAAGGGAACCGAAAGCATAATAAAATCACTATCTTGCACCGCTTTTTGAAGGTCGGTACTGTACTCATCAATCACACCTAACGCAACGGCTTTTTGAAGGTTTGATTCATTGTGCCCAAAGCCAAAAACAGTTTTAGCCAGTCCTTTCTCTTTAAGCCCTTTAGCAAACGAGCCACCAATAAGACCAACGCCAATGATGGTTATTTTTGACAGCGTTGCAATGGATGCCGCTTTCAGATCATTCATCGATTTAAAACTAACTTTAAGGCATCAATAAAATGCTGATTTTCGACTTGAGTTCCAATGGAAACACGTAAAAACTGTGGTAATTTATAATTAACTAAAGGCCGAACAATCACTCCTTCTTCTAACAGTTTTTGGTTAATTTCAAGCGCATCACTGCCTAAGTAAATGCAAACAAAATTACCCGACGAAGGAATGTAAGAAATATCCAACGCACTCAACCCCTCCGTTAACTGCCGCATACCCTGTTCATTTAATGAGATGCTTTTTGCAAGAAATGATGTGTCTAACAACGCCGTGCAAGCCGCAACTTGCGCCAAAGAATTTACATTAAAAGGATTGCTTAATTTATTGATATATTCAATTATTTCATCACAACCCAATAAATAGCCAATTCTTAACGCCGCCAACCCATAAACCTTAGAGAAGGTTCTCGAAACCAATAAATTAGGATATTGCTTAAGGTAATCACAGCCATCGGGGTAATCGTCATCGACATCAAACGATTTTGCATACTCTAAATACGCTTCATCCAACACAACAATTACTTGCTTAGGCACTTGAGAGATAAAGCTTTCCCACTGCATTTTATTAAACCGCGTACCCGTTGGATTATTGGGGTTTGCAATGTAAATTAATTTTGTTTTTGGCGTAATCGCCGCCAGCATTGCATTTAAATCATGCCCCCAGTCAACCGCAGGCACCTCTATTCCTGTCGCGCCCACCACTTGCGCAGAAATGGGGTACACCGCAAACGCGTATTGCGAATAAATAATTTCATCGCCCTTCCCTGCAAATACACGCGCAACCAACTCTAACAACTCGTTTGAACCGTTACCGATTGCAATTTGAGAGGTCGTAACATCCAACAATTTAGCTAAAATTATTTTAAGCTCAAATGCACTGCCATCTGGATAACGAGAGGTATCTTTTAACGCTTTTTGAACCGCCATAAGCACCTTATGACTAATACCCAAAGGGTTTTCATTAGACGCCAATTTTGAAATATAGTTCAACCCCAACTCTCTTTGCAGCTCACTCACGGGCTTACCCGGAATATAAGGATTAATATCTAAAATTTGAGGTTGAACTTGGTCGCAAAAGCGTTGGGTCGATTTGGTCATGCAGTACTTCTATTGGCTTTCGTTATTTTATTAAAGGGGGGATGAGGGAAAAGAACCCAGTAACTTAAAGAACATGGCTTTCTCTGCCACTTCTTTTAAGGCTTGATTCACATTCTCATCCGACTGGTGGCCTAACACATCAATAAAAAACAGATAGTCCCACGTTTTATCCTCTGACGGACGAGAAATAATACGGGTCATATTAATGTCACGCTGACTAAAGCAGGTCAAAAGCTCCAATAAAGCACCCGAATGATTCTTAATCGAAACCACCATCGCCGTTTTATCTTCGCCACTGCACTGAGTGCTCTCTTTTCCTAAAACCCAAAATTTGGTGGTGTTATCGGCTTGGTCTTCAATATTGGATTCTAAAATTGTCAACCCATACAATTGTGCCGCTTGCTCAGAGGCGATGGCAGCAATGGACGGATCGCTTTGTGCCTGTTTGGCCGCTAGGGCGTTTGAGGCCACCGCCTCCACTTCAACCCAAGGCAGGTTATTTTTAATCCACTGCTCGCATTGACCGAGTGCTTGCGTGTGCGCCACCACTTTTTTAAGGCTTTCAACCGATGACGATTTAGAGAGCAAACAGTGATGAATCGCCAGCTCCACCTCTCCAGAAATTTTTAGCTTGGTTTTAAGCAGAGCGTTTTGAGTCGTTTTTACCACCCCCTCCGAGGAGTTCTCAACAGGCACGATGCCATAATGTGCACCCCCCTTTTCGACCAGTTCAAACACCGATTCAATGGTTGATACCGCAATAGGATGTGCCGACGAGCCAAACTGCTTAATCACGCTTGCATGAGAGTAACTGCCTTCTGGCCCTAAGTAGGCAACCGTTGTCGGTTGCTCTAGCGCCAAACACGCCGACATAATTTCACGAAACAATTTTGCCATCTCTTCGTCAGGCAACAAACTGGTATTACGCGCTTTCACCGCTCTTAATACTTGGGCTTCACGTTCTGGACGATAAAAGACCGCCTCCACCGTACCGCCCTTCGTTTTGATGTCCGCCACTTTTTGAGCGCACTCTGCGCGTTGACCAATCAAATCTTGAATTTGAACGTCAATACGATCAATATCGTTTCGAATTTGTATTAATTGCGCTTGTTCTGTAGTCATTCAACAGCCTGTTTTTATCCAATCATAAAAAAAGAAAGAGAGGGGGGGAGAAATTTTAAGTCACCTTTACGATTCGTTTGCGTGTTGCTCTGCAAAAGCTGTTAAAAACGTAATTAAAGTATCCACACCCTCTTCTGGCATCGCATTATAAATACTCGCACGCATACCACCAAACGCTTTATGCCCTTTTA
The DNA here is from genome assembly GCA_027068835.1 of Thiomicrorhabdus sp. Classification (GTDB taxonomy): domain Bacteria; phylum Pseudomonadota; class Gammaproteobacteria; order Thiomicrospirales; family Thiomicrospiraceae; genus Thiomicrorhabdus. The sequence continues at coordinate 11,198 of JAMOLY010000047.1, forward strand.
AACTTAACAGCCCAGCTTTTTGAGAAGCATCTAAAAACACCGCATCCAACGCATCACTTTTTAAGAAAAAGGTAACGTTCATCCATGACCGTTGTTCGGTGGTAATGCTGTTATGGTAAAAAGAGGATTGGTCAATGTAATCATACAATTTTTGAGCTTTACGCTGATTGACTTTGGCAATATTGGCCACGCCGCCCGTTGTTTTTAACCAATCAAACACCAGCCCCGCCAAGTACCAAGAGTAGGTAGCGGGCGTATTAAACATCGACTCATTATCCGCATAGGTTTTCCAGTTCAATAGCGAAGGCGTGATGTCTCGTGCCAAACCAATTAAATCATCACGCACTACCATAATGGCGAGTCCCGCAGGCCCAATATTTTTTTGAGCGCCCGCGTAAATAATGCCGTAACGACTCACATCAATGGGACGAGAAAGAATATCGGACGACATGTCGGCAATCACCGTCTTGCCTTGGGCAAAAATATGCTCCAAATGCGCTTCTTGAAAAGCCAACCCCGTAATCGTTTCATTAGAACAGAGATGAATGTACTTCGCATCGGGACTAAAACGCCACGTCGATGTATCAGAAATTTCAGTTGGGTTGGTTTCCCCCCCCGCTACCACATTCACATTGACATAACGCGCGGCCTCTTTAATCGCTTTGGCAGACCAAACGCCCGTATCAAAGTAATCCACCACATCATCAGGCTGAGTTAAATTCAACGGAATGCCCGCAAATTGCATCGAAGCACCGCCATGTAAAAACAGCACTTTATAGTTATCTGGAATCTCCATTACCTCACGCAAATCTGCTTCAGCAAGATGCGCCACCGACATATACTCTTTGCTTCGGTGGCTCATCTCCATCACAGACATGCCCGTATTATTCCAGTTTAAAAACTCTTTTTCTGCTTTTTGCATGACCGCTTCAGGCAACATTGCTGGTCCAGCACTAAAATTAAACGCTCTTGACATACTAATCTACTTTATCCTCGTTCTCTTTAGGCTCTGAAACCATTTCAGCGGTTGATTCTGTGTCAACAGCCGCATTTTCAACGGCCTCAACCGTAGCGCCCTCTTCCAAAGAATCGTCTTCACCTATAATTTCCTCTTCAATGTCCACCACAGCCAATCCAACCACTTGCTCGCCTTTGGTGACATTAATGAGTTTCACCCCTTGGGTATTACGCCCCACCACCGAAACTTCTGAAATACGCGTTCTCACCAGCGTAGCTTTGTTGGTAATCAAAACCATCTCTTGTTCAGGTACAACCGCAACCGCCGCCACAACATTTCCGTTACGCTCAGAGGTTTTAATTGAGATCACCCCTTGTCCGCCACGGTTAATGGTTGAGTAATCTTCTACTGGCGTACACTTACCAAAACCATTTTCAGTCGCGGTTAAGATAAGCGTATCGGGTTTAGCAACTTGCATACTGATGACTTTAATATCGCCGCTCAGCTTCATACCGCGAACACCACGAGCGGTACGACCCATAACGCGAACATCGCCCTCTTTAAAGCGGATGGCTTTACCGATGTTACTGAACAACATAATCTCTTGTTCGCCATCGGTAAGCGCCGTCCCGACCAGTTCGTCGTCGTCCAATAGATCCACTGCAATAATGCCGTTGGCACGTGGACGCGAGAAGTCTTTTAACTTAACACGCTTCACAATGGCATTGCGTGTTGCCATAAAGACGATACGCTCATCATCAAATTCATTAACGGGCAGCACCGAGGTAATGTGCTCACCATCTTCTAACGGCAACACATTTATAATCGGCTTACCACGACTGCCACGACTGGCTAATGGCAACTGCCATGTTTTTTGCCAATACAGTTTTCCTTTATTGGAGAAGCACAACAACATATCGTGCGTACTCGCCACAAACAGTTGCCCAACTTCATCCTCTTCTTTCATCGCTGTAGCTGACTTACCACGTCCGCCACGTTTTTGTGCTCGGTAATCACTTAATGGCTGAGTTTTAATGTAACCATCTTGCGATAACGTCACAATGCGATCTTCCACCGCAATTAAATCTTCGGCATCCAAATCTTGGTATGAATAATCAATTTCTGTACGACGAGCATCGCCAAACATTTCGACCACTTCGTTTAACTCTTCTTTCACCACTTCGGTTAAACGATCAGGGTTACGCAAAATTTCTAAATACTCGGTGATTCGTACAACCAAGCCTTTATACTCATCCAAAATCTTATCTTGCTCTAATCCCGTTAAACGGTGTAAACGCATTTCAAGAATCGACTGAGCTTGAACCGGAGACAGCTTATAAATTGCGCCGTCTGCACCAAATCCTTCTGGCAAATCTTCTGGGCGAACATCTTTTAGCTCAACGCGTTCTAAAAGATCAATCACCTTACCAACCGGCCAATCTCTTGCCAGCATGCGCTCTTTGGCCACCGCAGGACTAGGAGACGCTTTAATCAGTTCAATCATCTCATCAATGTTATTGAGCGCAATGGCTAACCCTTCTAATGTATGCGCTTTTTCACGTGCTTTACGTAGCTCAAAAACCGTACGGCGTGTAACCACTTCTCGACGGTGTTTAACAAATGCTTCGATAATCTGTTTTAAGTTTAATAGCTTAGGTTGCCCATCAATCAACGCCACCATATTGACGCCAAACGAGGTTTGCATTGCCGTTTGCTTATAGAGGTTATTAATCATCACCTCTGGTACTTCACCACGGCGTAACTCAATAACAACACGCATTCCATCTTTATCCGACTCATCACGAAGTGCCGTGATGCCATCCACTTTTTTCTCTTTAATTAACTCCGCAATGCGTTCAATTAAACGGGCTTTATTCACCTGATAAGGCAGTTCATCTATGATGATTTTAGATTTACCCGAAGCATCCGTTTCAATAGACGTTTTCGCTCTAATTTTGACACTGCCACGGCCTGTTTCATAAGCCGAACGAATGCCCGTTGCACCATTAATAATGCCGTGTGTCGGAAAATCAGGCCCAGGAATATGTTCCATTAATCCATCAAGATCAATCTCTGGATTTTCAATCAATGCCAAACACGCACTAACGGTTTCCGTTAAATTGTGCGGTGGAATATTGGTGGCCATCCCAACCGCGATACCTGACGAGCCATTGATCAGCAAGTTTGGAACGCGCGTTGGTAAGACAACAGGTTCTGATTCAGACCCATCGTAGTTCTCTGCAAAGTTAACGGTCTCTTTATCCAAATCTGCAAGTAAATGGTGGGCAATTTTAGACATTCTAATTTCGGTATAACGCATCGCCGCAGGTGAATCACCATCGACCGACCCAAAGTTACCCTGCCCGTCCACCAACATATAACGCAGTGAAAAAGGCTGTGCCATCCGAACAATCGTGTCATAAACCGCAGTGTCTCCATGCGGGTGATATTTACCGATTACATCCCCGACAATACGGGCAGATTTTTTGTAAGGTTTATTAAAGTCATTGTTTAAAACATTCATCGCATACAAAACACGACGGTGAACAGGCTTTAAGCCATCTCTTACATCAGGTAAAGCTCGACCCACGATAACGCTCATCGCATAACTTAGGTAAGACGCTTCCATTTCATCTTCTAAGGCAATAGGAATAATTTCACGTGCAAATTCAGACATTGATCATCCAGTTCATAGAGTTAAATATTCAAGACCCAAATTATACCCCAAATACATGCCTTAAAGCGACAATAATCA
>JAMOLY010000048.1 GCA_027068835.1 Thiomicrorhabdus sp.
GCCACAAAACTTCTTGTTTCTGGCGCCAATAACGCACGTTTTTTCATTTCACGTAACGAAATCTTGTCGCAACCCGCTTGAATTTCTTCCAGCTTTCGTAAAATAATTTTTTTTAAAATGGTTGGAGTACCACTCATTCTGTCATCCTTATTTAAAAAAGAGGGAGGGGGGGGGGAATAATTTATTTAAACCCTATTTAGATTTTTCTCCCCCCCCTTCCAAAGTGTTTTTTAATCGATTTTCTCTTCGGGAATACGCCAAAGAAAGTATAATAATACCATCGCGAAAATCAATAACATACCTTGCAAGATTGACTCCCCCCATAAAACGGCAATTGAAATACCAAAGCTTAATAGAATCACCGCCGTTGCACGTTTTTTAGTCTGTCGCTTCATGGTACGCGTTGCTTCCCAGCGACGTAAATCGTCACCAAACCAGCGGTTACTTAAAAGAGCCTGATGAAATTTAGGCGAACTGCTCGCAAAACACATCGCGGCTAAAATCATAAAAGGAGTCGTGGGTAAAACGGGCAGTAATACACCCACTAAACCTAAGCAAAAGAAAAGCCCGCCCAGCATCAAGAGAACATAACGGCGAAGGTGTTTTATCATCTACAAACAGACGTAACTAGGACGAATACGATTGAGTTTTTAAAATAAATGCATTCAATTTTTTCTGAGCAAGACCTTTTGCGATCACGGTTCGTGCCAAGGTAACTCCCTCAGAATAGGAATCTGAAAGACCTGCCACATATAAGGCAGCACCCGCATTTAAACACACAATATCCTTTGCCGCGCTGTTATTATTAGCAAAAACTGAACGAATAATATTTAAGCTGTCCTGCGCCGAATCCACCGAAAGGTCCGTCAAATTCACATGATCCATGTCCAAATCGTAAGGGTCAATTTCCCAATAGTGAATCTCGCCCTCTTTCAATTCTGCAACCGTGGTTTTACTGGCAATGCTGATCTCATCCAAACCATCATCCGCATGCACCACCATAACGTGCTTTGAACCCAGTTTTTGAAGCACCTTAGCAAACAACGTTGTCAACGATTTATGGTACACACCCACCACTTGATAAGGCGCACCCGCCGGATTGGTTAACGGGCCAAGTAAATTAAAAAGGGTGCGAACCCCCATCTCTTTACGCGCGCCAATCACATGCTTCATTGCGCCATGGTGTGCTTGAGCAAACATAAAGCCAACTCCCGTTTCACGAATGCATTCTGCCACTTGTTCAGGCGTTAAGTTCAAGTTTACACCCGCGGCCTCCAGTACATCGGCACTGCCTGACTTACTTGAAATGGAACGGTTACCATGCTTTGCAACCACCCCACCCGCAGCCGCCACCACAAACGCACAAGCGGTTGAAATATTAAAGGTATTAGCACCATCCCCACCGGTACCACAAGTATCCACCAATTTAGAGGTATCACCCAAGACAACAGGGGTCGCTAATGAACGCATCACTCTCACTGCGGAAGTCACCTCTGCTAACGTCTCCCCTTTCATTCGTAAGGCCGTCAAAATCGCACCAATTTGTGCTTGCGTGGCTTTACCCGACATAAGCTGTAACATCACCGATTCCATCTGCTCTTCATGCAATTCTTGGCGATCTAGGAGTTGTGCTAATGCGTGCTTGAGTTCCATACCATTTTCCATTCGTTAGAATATTCTATCCATGTTGCTCTAAAAAGTTCTTAAGCATATTGTGCCCTTGCTCGGTCAAAATCGATTCAGGATGAAACTGAACCCCTTCAATTGGAAGGGTTTTATGGCGAACGCCCATAATTTCATCCAAAGTTCCCTGTTCATCTTGAACCCAAGCTGTCACCTCTAAACAAGAGGGTAACGCATCTTGGTCAATCACCAACGAGTGATAGCGTGTTGTTTGTACGGGATTGGGCAACCCTACAAACATCCCTACATTATGATGGTGCACCGCCGAGGTTTTACCATGCATGACTTGCTTCGCACGAATAATTTTGCCTCCAAATGCTTGGGCGATGCTTTGGTGTCCTAAGCAAACACCCATAATTGGAATTTTTCCTGCAAAATATGAGATCGCATCGACTGAAATACCCGCTTCATTTGGCGTACAAGGACCTGGAGAGATCACCAAGTATTGAGGATTAAGCGCTTCAATCTCTTCAATGGTGATGTGGTCATTACGATAGACCTCAACCTCCTGCCCTAACTCACCAAAATACTGAACCAAGTTATAGGTAAAGGAGTCATAATTATCAATCATTAACAACATTTTACCCCCCCCCTGCCGTTGAACGATCGAGTGCTGGGTTATCGGTTTTTAACCCCTCCGACACAAACTGTGCGGCACGAAAAATTGCTCGCCCTTTACTCATTGTTTCATCCCATTCAGATTGAGGCACCGAGTCGGCCACAATGCCCGCTCCCGCTTGCACAAAGAGTCTCTCATCTTTAATCACCGCCGTGCGAATCGCAATGGCCGTGTCCATATTGCCATGCCAACCTAAATAGCCAACTGCGCCCGCATAAATACCCCGTTTTACGGGTTCCAGCTCATCAATAATTTCCATGGCTCGTATTTTAGGTGCACCCGAAACCGTGCCTGCGGGAAAGGTGGCTCGCAATACATCCATGGCACTCATATCTGGTTTAATTTCACCATTCACATTGGATACGATGTGCATCACATGAGAGTAACGCTCAACCAACATCTTTTCGGTTAACTCAACCGTTCCCGTTTTGGCAATTCGTCCCACATCATTACGCCCCAAATCAATCAGCATAAGGTGCTCAGCCAACTCTTTAGGATCATTAAGCAGATCCTGCTCTAAGGCTAAATCTTGTTCGGACGTTTCACCACGTCGCCGGGTTCCAGCAATCGGGCGAACAGTCACTTGACGCTCCTCTAAACGAACCAATATTTCAGGCGAAGAACCCACAATTTTTACCCCCCCCATGTCCACAAAAAACATATAGGGTGATGGGTTTAAATAACGCAAGGCACGATACAAATCCATTGGGCTTTCCTGAAATGGCACCGACATTTGTTGCGAAATAACCACCTGCATCGCATCACCCGACAAAATATACTCTTGTATTTTAGCAACGGCTTTTTTGAAATTTTCTTCCCCAAAACTGGACTGAAAGTCGGCTTCAGAAATACTCTGACGGCTCGGTTTATCTTCAGGCATCGCCATCGGCTGGCTCAGTTTTAAAGACAGCTCATCCAAACGCGCGAATGCAACGGCCTCTCCATCTGGCTGAGTTAAATCAGCATGC